>JAFMHF010000112.1 GCA_017854655.1 Puniceicoccaceae bacterium
ATTATTATGAAATTGGTCAAAGCAATCATCAAGCCCTTCAAACTCGAAGAGGTCAAAGAAGCACTCGCAGATATCGGCATCGAAGGTATGACGGTAACTGAAGTAAAGGGGTTCGGTCGCCAGAAAGGCCATACCGAAATCTATCGTGGCAGTGAATACACCGTCGATTTCCTGCCGAAGGTCATGGTCGAAATCGTTGTTGACGATGCAGATGCAGACAAGACATCGGAAGCGATCGTCAAAGCTGCTAAGACTGGTAAGATCGGAGACGGCAAGGTCTTCATCATCCCAGTCGAAAGCGCGATCCGTATCCGCACCGACGAGTCGGGCCCCGAAGCGCTCTAGTCTGAACTGATTCAGTTCTTGATATTTCACCGGTCATCCCTTCGAGGGTGGCCGGTTTTTTTTGATCTGTTGGTGGCCTCGATCGTGAGATCGGGGAGCGTTCGCAATTACCCGCATGCGGACGAGTAAAAAAAACTTGTTCCTTGTGGCGGACTAACATTACTTATTTGCGAACTATCTAATACTGATTACAAATAGAGATGAAAAATACCCACCGTTTAATTTTATTCCTGCTGCTTTCGATGGCACCAGGCTTTTTATTCGCCGAAGAGGCTGGACTAACCGCAGTCGCCGAGCAAGTGGCTGAGGTCACCGCGACCGCTGATAGTGGCAACACTGCGTGGATGCTAACTGCCACGGTGCTGGTGCTGTTTATGACGCTGCCCGGCTTGGCCCTGTTTTACGGCGGTCTGGTCCGTGCACAAAACGTGTTGTCGGTGCTAATGCACTGCTTCGCAATCGCCTGTTTGGCCTCAGTGATGTGGGTGCTGTGCCTTTATACGATGGCTTTCTCTGGCGGTGGCGCGTGGTTGGGTGATTTTCAACAGTTCGGATTGAAAGGGATTACGACTGCAGACTTGAGTGGTGATATTCCAGAGTCCGTGTTCATTATGTTCCAGATGACGTTTGCGATCATCACGCCAGGTTTGATCGTCGGTGCGTTTGTGGAGCGTATGAAGTTTAGTGCAATTCTACTGTTTACTGCGCTGTGGCTTGTGCTCGTCTATGCGCCGGTGACTCACTGGGTGTGGGGCGGTGGTTGGCTGCAAGGACGTGGTGTGATCGATCTCGCCGGAGGCATCGTGGTGCATGCGACTGCGGGTATCTCCGCGCTACTTCTGGCTTACTTCGTTGGTCCACGTGCAGATTTCCCGAAAAAGCTACATATCCCACATAGCCCAGGTATGGTAATGATTGGTGCGTCAATGCTTTGGGTCGGTTGGTTTGGCTTCAATGCCGGTAGTCAGCTTGCGGCCAATGAGTCCGCAGGTATGACGATGTTGGTTACACATATTTCCGCAGCGGTTGCGAGTTTGACTTGGATGGTGATCGAATGGAAAAAGACTGGTAAGCCTGGTCTCGTCGGTATCGTGACTGGTATGGTTGCTGGTTTGGCCTCGATTACTCCAGCGTCTGGTAATGTGGGCCCGCTGGGTGCGGTGTTGATCGGCCTGATGGCCGGCTCCATCTGCTACTTCGCTTGTGGATTTGTTAAAAGTAAACTCAAGATTGACGACACACTCGACGTGTTCGCGGTACACGGTGTCGGTGGCATCATGGGCACGATCATGGTGGCTGTGTTCGGCACGGCAGCCTTTGGCGGCACAGGTGTTGATGACATGGTCGGCCAACTTGGCATACAGCTATTCGCTCTGGCTGTTGTCATTGCATGGTCTGCAGTTGCGACGACAATCATCGTGTTTGTCTGTAAGAAGACCACTGGTCTGCGCGTCGATCGTGAGGTCGAGCACACTGGCCTTGATCTCGCTGAACATGGTGAGACTGCTTACCACTTCGAGTAACGAATATTTCAAGGTTCACATCATTAAACTCAAACAGAATACATTCTTATGAAACTGATTAAAGCTATTGTTAAACCCTTTAAACTCGATGAGGTGAAAGAAGCCCTTGCCGCAGTTGGCATCGATGGTATGACCGTCACTGAGGTCAAAGGCTTCGGTCGTCAAAAGGGCCACACCGAAATCTACCGTGGCAGTGAATATACTGTCGATTTCCTGCCCAAGACGATGCTCGAAACCGTCGTCGAAGACGATATCGTCGACGCTGCAGTTCAGGCGATCGTCAACGCTGCTAAAACTGGCAAGATCGGCGATGGTAAGGTCTTTGTTATCCCAGTCGAAAGCGCTGTGCGCATCCGTACTGACGAAGAGGGCTCTGAGGCCTTGTAGGCATTTGCTTCGACGGTTGAGCGATGTCGCGTACAAAGCTAAAGCTTGCTCTATTTAGCATCGCACGCAACTTGCTGTCATTCGCAGTGCCGCAGTTGAGCTGTCTGCAATCGTTCGTAGATGTCTAGAAAACTAAAAACGGCTACTAGCAGGCAAAGTGCGGAATCTCGCAAGGGAGATGATGCATCCTCAGGCAAGGTGTCTCGAAAGAGACCTACTGGCCGTCGCGGTTCTGAACGCAAGAAGCCCTCCCACGTGATTCTACCTTTAGGATTACGGGTGCGTCGGAAATCTTGGTATTTGGCGCTGATCAATCTGGCAGGGCTGACGCTGCTGTTTTCGGTGCTGTTATTGTATGCCTTTTGGCAATATACACAGGAGATGGCTGTGCACTCGGTGTTGCCCCCTGAAACACTGGCGAACCAGAGCGAGGCAATGAATGCTTCGGAGGATTTGCCGGTAGCCACATCAGTACCAGTCACGCCCGACGGGGAGTTGTTGTCGTTGGGATTTATTTTGGAGAAATATCGGACTGCTTCTGGGTTATCTAAGGTGCAGGATGTTATTCTGCAGGGGAACTACAACGAGGATGGTCTTGAATTTAGGCTGAAGTTACTTGCGAAGTTGCCTCGGTTGGTGAGTAAGACGCTCGAGGACGATGCCTTAGAGATGGTTTACAGTTACGATGGTAACACCGCTAAACTTAAAATCGAAGATGGCGAGGGGACCAAAAAGCAGCAGGTGCTAACCGAACTGATTTATCAGAAGGCGATCCTTTTAGAGGGCGCGGTGTTGGCCTTGGCTTCGAATCAGTTGCCAGATGTGCTAGCTTATACGCGGGAAGAGGATCAGACCTTTGAGGGCCAAATCTACTGGACGATTCAGAGTCGAATATCCGCTCAGGACTCGATCATCCATTTGTTGGATACGGAGACAGGCTTAGAGCGCGTCCGTTTTATTTATTTCGAGCATGACGGGGAACGGCAACAGTTGTCGCTGCAGTTGTCGGATTACCGTCAGCAAGGAGAAGGTGAATTACCATTCGCCTATACGCTCAAGTTAGACGGTGAACTCCGTTGCGAAGCAAAGCTCGACTCAATTCAATTGAATCCAGGTCTGATGCGCTGGATGTTTTAATTTGGAGCATTGCAGGGGTTATTTTCTGCTGCCGTCTACAAGATGCCTTTTTGCTGCATTTTTTTGAGTTGGTTGGCGTCGACTACGTCGGGCGCGCGTTTGTCTTTGCCGGCGGTCTTGTTGTAGCGGCCAGTGACTTTGTCCTTCTCGTAACGGGTGAAGCCGTGCTTCTCGACGTTCTCGTCGCTCAATTTATTCTTGGTGCTGCCTTCGGTGTATTTACTTGAGACATTGGGCGCGTGGAAGACTTTGCGCACCGGGTTGCCGGTCTTCGGGTGTAGCTTGATCGCCTCTTCGGACATGCTTTGAATGTATTCAAAGGCTTCGCCGTCGCTGCCGTCGGGGAGGATTTCTTGATAAACGTAGGTGGGCATTTTTATGAAAAGTTGTTCTGAGCCGAAGGCGACATGACCAAAAGAAAACACTGGATCAATGCGGAGAGGTTAATTTTGATAAAAAATGGCGTAGATTCAGCCGAGCTAGCATAATGAGATAACAGTACTGAGCAAAGAATCAAAACATGAGTTAGATCATTCGCAACTCAGAACGGGGAAGTTCAAAGCGTATGTGGATGAAGGCTCGTCAGGAGTCGGAGATTTGGCATATTAGCTGTTATGTATGTGTCGCGTCGCCGTTTTATTTTGGTCACAAGCTTGATTGGTTTGTGGCTCAAGTGTGGTCGATTACTGGCGGCGAAGAACGAACCCAGAGATGGCACGGAACTCGGTCTTGGCGCCTGGGTCGACACGTTATTTCCTGCGGATGAGCGGAGTCCCTCAGGCAGCGCGCTCGGCGTGCAAGCACAGATTT
>JAFMHF010000041.1:0-5603 GCA_017854655.1 Puniceicoccaceae bacterium
GGCGAAGAAGACGGCCACGACACCTCCGGCCTTCCAGCTGAAAAGCTCTACACCACACCAGAAGACATGGTCGAAGTTTACGAAGCACTCCAGCCACTTGGCCGCTTCCTCTTCGCCGCGACTTTCGGCAACGTGCATGGCGCTTACAAGCCAGGCTCTGTCCAGCTCAAGCCAACCATCCTCCGTGATGGCCAGAAGGCAGTCACAGACAAGCACGGTGAAGACGCACTCATGGATCTCGTGTTCCACGGTGGTTCCGGCTCCGAGCTTAGCGACATCCGCGAAACACTCGGCTATGGTGTCGTGAAGATGAACATCGACACTGACACTCAGTATGCATTCACACGTCCAGTCGTCACACACATCTGCGCAAACATCGAAGGTGTGCTCAAGATCGACGGCGAAGTTGGCAACAAAAAGACCTACGACCCACGCGGCTACCTGAAGAAGGGCGAAGCCAGCATGGCAGCTCGCTTAGTTCAAGCAGCAGAAGATCTTTGTTCCAACGGCAAGACGATCTTTGGCACTGTCTAAGTCCAACAGAATAATCCTTTCACACAGGTTGGGCGCGTTTTGCGTCCAACCTTTTTTGTGTATACTTCTCAGGACCCATGCCACTCCACGCTTCACAAATACGCCCTCGAAACCATTTCTGGAGCGAAACGCTCTGTCGTTTCCACACGCCGGTTCCACACCATGGCAACGACGGAGCGTTGCCCTCCAACAATCCGAAGCAAGCTTCGAGGTATCAAACCCATCACGAATGAACTTATTGCTTGCCCACTAATGATAAGCTAAGCTTAATCTAAGGGTAGAATATATAAATTTTACTTAACGATAACTCTGACACATGCACACTACGAAGCGCTTTTTCGCTCCCCTCGAAACCAATCCCGCAGAGACACGCGCCACCGTCGCGCCAACGTCTGTCACCAAGCTCTGCGCACTCGGACTCGAAGTCCTCATTCAAGCGGGTGCCGGCACACAGTCCGACTACAGCGACGCTGAATACGAAAAAGCCGGTGCCACAATCGTTCCCGATGCGGACACTGGCTACGCACAAGCCGACATCGTCGCCCGCGTGAGCAAGCCGTCCCTCGAAGATCTGGATAAGATCAAGCCCGGCACACTGCACATTAGTTTCCTCGACCCGTTCAATGAAAAAGATCTGATCGACGACCTCGCCAAGCGCGACATCTCCGCCATTAGCATGGAGATGATCCCCCGCAGCACACTGGCACAAAAGATGGACGCACTTTCCTCACAGGCAAATTTAGCCGGCTATGCTGCAGTGACCATGGCAACAGATCGTATGACCAAGATCCTACCAATGATGATGACCCCCGCGGGCACCATCTCCCCTGCCCGCTTCTTTATCATCGGTGTCGGTGTCGCCGGCCTACAAGCGATCGCCACAGCCAAACGTCTCGGCGCACGCGTGGAAGCATTCGACACACGACCAGTCGTCGAAGAGCAGGTTAAATCGCTCGGCGCAAAGTTTGTTAAAGTCGATCTCGGCGAAATGAGCGAGACCGACCAAGGCTACGCCAAAGAACTCACGCCCGAGCAACTTGATAAGCAACGTCAAGAAATGGCCAAGGCCTGTGCCCGCGCCGACGTCGTCATTACTACCGCAAAGCTGTTTGGCCGCAAAGCTCCGCTCATCCTCAACAACGAGGTGCTCGATCAAATGCAACCCGGCAGCATTCTCATCGATCTCGCAGTCGAATCCGGCGGCAACGTCGAAGGCTCGAAAGTCGGCGAAGAAGTCGTCACCAAAAACGGCGTGCGTATCATCGGACCTGAAAATCTTGAAGGCTACTACCCGAAAGATGCGACACTCATGCTGGCCTCAAACTTCTACAATCTCATCGAGCATTTCTGGGACGCCGAGGCAAAGGACCTCAAATACGACGCTGACGACGAAATCCTCAACGGCTGTCTCATTACTAAGGGCGGCGCAATCGTCCACGAACGTTTTAAAAGCTAATTGTTGTAGTTGTTTGTTGCACGTTGTCCGAACTGAACACCAGTAAACAGCTACCATCCAACAATAAACAACTTTCAACCAACAACACTCCTCATGGAAATCATACTCTTACTCTTCATCTTTGTGCTCTCTGGCTTCCTCGGCTTTGAACTCATCGCCAAAGTGCCCTCGCAACTGCATACGCCGTTGATGTCTGGCTCGAATGCGATCTCAGGGATCACCGTCGTTGGCGCGATTCTTGCCGTCAACACCAGCTCCGACAACCTATCCGTCTGGCTCGGCTTCGCTGCCATCGTACTCGCAACTATTAACGTGGTGGGCGGCTACATGGTCACCGATCGCATGCTCGGCATGTTTAAGAAAAAAGGTAAATAACCACCGCCTTCTGAATTCAGACCAACTCCTTTTTATCAATGGAAAATTTAGTTAATCTCTCTTACATCGCTGCGGCGATTCTGTTCGTCTTCGGCATCAAGATGCTCGGTCACGCCGACACCGCTCGCAAAGGTAACCAGATCTCTTCGATCGGTATGGCGCTCGCAATTATCGTCACGCTTTTATCCCAAGGGCTCGACTATAAGCTCGTGCTCGGCGGTATCGCCGTCGGCTCAGTGATCGGATTCATTGCCGCCAAGCGCGTGCAAATGACTGGCATGCCCGAACTGGTCGCCCTATTTAATGGCTTCGGCGGCCTCGCCTCACTGCTCGTCGGCTGGGCAGAATATCAACGCGCTTCCCATACGACGCTCGCAGGGCTCGACATTGCCAAAGTCGAGACTTTCACCGCAGCCGTCATCGTGCTGGCGATTTTGATCGGCGGCATCACCTTTACTGGTTCGCTCTACGCATGGGGCAAACTCTCCGGGAAGCTCGGCGGACGTGCCCTCACTTTTGGTGGACAAAAAGCATTTAATGCACTGTTGGCGCTCGGTATCATCGTCGCTGGCGTGATATTCACACTGGCCCCGACCGCAGAGCTGGCTTACCCGATGCTCATCGCTGTTATTGTGCTCGCGCTGCTACTCGGAATCTTCGCCGTCATGCCAATTGGCGGCGGTGACATGCCGGTGGTCATTTCATTGCTGAACTCCTGCTCTGGTCTCGCGGCCTGTGCGGCGGGCTTCGTGATCGCTAACAACGTGCTGATCGTCGCAGGCTGCTTAGTCGGCGCCTCCGGCCTGATCCTAACTATTATCATGTGTAAAGCAATGAACCGCACTTTGGTGAACGTGCTGTTTTCTGGCTTCGGCGCTACCTCACAAGCCACTGGCAGCGCGAGCACTGGCGAGATGAAACCAGTATCGGTTGAGGATGCTTACTACATTCTCGAAGCCGCTAGAAATGTGATCGTCATCCCCGGCTACGGCATGGCCGTCGCACAAGCGCAGCACGCCGTTAAAGAACTCGGCGAAGTACTCGAAGCCAACGACTGTGAAGTACGCTTTGCAATTCACCCAGTCGCGGGTCGTATGCCAGGCCACATGAACGTGCTACTTGCCGAAGCCGACGTGCCGTATGAGCAGCTCGTCGAAATGGACGATGTGAATCCAACCATTGAAATGGTCGACGTGGCCATCGTGATCGGAGCCAACGACGTGGTCAATCCGGCCGCAGCCGACGATCCAGCAAGTCCGATTTACGGCATGCCGATTATTAACGCGCACAAGGCCAAGACGACCTTCTGCCTCAAGCGCGGAAAGGGAGCAGGCTTTTCTGGCCTAGAAAACGCGCTGTTTACCGCACCGAACAGCCGCATGATTTATGGCGACGCCAAAGCAACAGTCAGCGGCTTGGTCGCTCAGTTCAAGGACAGCTAACCGTGCGCCGCGCTGCGCGCGGAGTGACGACCTGCGGTCGAGCGAAAGTGATTAGTGCGAATAGGTAAAAAGTGGATGCGGCGTTCAGCCGCTCAGCTATGAAAAACGGCTGGAAGCCGCTTGGCTCAGCCATGGAAAAGCGGCTGGAAGCCGCTTCTACTGGGAACTGACACTCCTCACCCTCACTCCGCCGAAGACGATCACTCTAAACCCAATTTAGCACGTCCGGCGTCAGAAATCATGTGCGGCGTCCAAGGTGGATCCCATACGATATCGACTTGCGCACCAGACACATCTTTAAGCGCTTCGATTCGAGTCTTGGCATCATCCGCAATGACTGGGCCCATGCCACACCCCTGAGCGGTCAGTGTCATTTTCACACTGATTGCATGCTTACCGTCGGCATCTGCCGCAGCGACCTGCATATCATAGATGAGTCCGAGATCGACAATGTTGACCGGAATCTCCGGATCAAAACAGCTCTTCATCGCCTCCCAGACTTGCTCGTCACTAAAAGGCGCATCGCTCTGCTCGGCTTCGGCAGCCTCGGCGACGGCCTTAAGCTCCGCCTGTGCGGCCGTGCCCAAGGCATCCCAGTCTTTACTCGAAAGACGAAACAGACCGGAATCGGTGCGGATTGTCACCGTCCCTCCAAGCGCCTGGGAAATCACTGCACGCGTACCTGCTGGCAGCACTTGCTCCTCCCCCGCGGGAATCACCGTAGCAGTTGTATCGCGAACGAGTGTCAATTCTTCGTTAAAATTCATATACCCTACAACAGCCAGATTCCGACTCATGTCAATAAACGTCACTGCACGAACGCATACAGGATTTTTGTTAGTTCAACTCCTTGACTAAAAAACTTGGCAATCAAGACAAGTACTTCACGATCAAGCATTCCTATTCACTCTCCCTAAGGTTATAATTCATACCGATCTGCTCCTCATGTATCAATCGTTTGCTCTGGCATTTCGCCAATTCATTTTTCTATTACTCTGCGCACTGCCACTATCAAGTCAGGCAGCCTCCACAAAAGAAGCACCGCTCGATCTCAGCATAATCGCGCAAAGCGATGCACTGCGTCCCTATATGACGCAGCAACAGCGAGTGGATTACATCGAAGCGGCGCAGCTCATTAAACAAGCGGAATCCGATATTCGCAGTGGTGAAAATCTCCAAACACAAAGGCCCTCTACCCTGAACCCAGACAAGGATTTAAAGCCCATCCACGAACGCGGAGAGCAATTGGTCAAAGAAGGCCAAGCAAAGGTCCGCTCGGCCCAGCAGCAAATGATCGAGCTATTGACCGCAGTACAAAATCGGCAGATTAACAATCAAGCGGTCGCAGCAAAGAAATATAATTTCGAACTGATCGAACAAACGTATCCGATCGCGATTGAACAAGCCGCAATACAAACACTCGAAAACTGCCGCAATTCTGGCTACACCAATATCTTCTACGATGGCCTACAAATTATAACAGCGACACAAAGCAGCAAAGCAGCACCGAAAGTACACAATGCCACCTACGACACCTTCATCCAAGCAGACGGCACACGATTCAGCGTCAAAGTGCCTCTCAGCCTGAAACTAGTAAAAGACGAAACAACTGCAGACTATACTTTTCAATACGACAATGAATCAGTCTTTGAAGGCGAAAAAGTCGCTTTACTCGCAATCGAAGTGATCGCTCCAGGCACTGGATCGGAAGCGCTGCTATCCGTGCGTGCACTCGACTTGGATACGCAACGGCTAATTAGCAGCGTGCTGTTTTACATTGCGGATGCCAGTCAGGT
>JAFMHF010000041.1:6108-18545 GCA_017854655.1 Puniceicoccaceae bacterium
CTTGAAGAGTCGAACTAAGTTCACATTAAGCTTTTTATATGCCTAAAGTAATTATTATCGGTGCCGGTGGAGTGGGTAATGTCGTCGCACACAAATGCGCCCAGCTACCTGAAATTTTCGAAGAGATTGTACTCGCCTCTCGGACAGTCTCAAAGTGCGACGCGATCGCCAAAGACATTGAAGCCAAGCAAGGTCGTACGATCCGCACCGCAGTGATTGATGCGGACGATGTGGCAGCGACGACTGCATTACTAGTCGCCGAGAAGCCAGACTTAGTAATCAACGTCGCCCTGCCCTACCAAGACCTACCACTGATGGATGCCTGCCTCGCCGCTGGCGTCGACTACCTCGACACGGCCAACTACGAGCCACTCGACGAAGCTAAATTTGAATATAAATGGCAGTGGGACTATCAGGATCGCTTCAAAGACGCTGGCCTGACCGCGCTACTCGGCTCTGGCTTCGATCCGGGTGTGACCAATATGTTCTGCGCGTATGCGCAGAAGCATCTTTTCGACGAGATCGAAACGATTGATATCCTCGATGCCAACGCGGGCGACCACGGCCACCACTTCGCGACCAACTTCAACCCCGAAATCAACATCCGCGAGATCACCGCAAACGGTCGCTATTGGGAAGAAGGCGAATGGAAGGAAGTTGAACCAATGAGCGTGCACCAAGTCTACGACTTTCCCGTCGTCGGCAAACAAGACGCCTACCTACTTTATCACGAAGAGCTCGAATCACTTTGCCAAAATATTAAAGGCCTCAAGCGTATTCGCTTTTGGATGACCTTCTCTCAAAAATATCTCACTCACTTGCGCGTATTGGAAAATGTCGGTATGACCTCGATCGAACCGATCGAGGTGAATGGCGTAAAAATCGCGCCGATCGAATTCCTAAGCAAAGTTCTACCCGACCCAGGTAGTCTCGGCCCACGCACGAAGGGTAAGACCTGCATCGGGTGCGACATCGTCGGCACCAAGAACGGCCACAAGAAGCGCATCTTCATCTATAACTCTTGCGATCACCAAGATTGCTATCAGGAAGTTTCCAGCCAAGCGATCAGCTACACCACTGGCGTGCCGGCGATGATCGGCGCGCAAATGATCCTACGCGGTTTATGGAAACAACCCGGCGTCTGGAACATGGAGCAAAACGATCCCGATCCATTCATGGAAGAGCTGAACAAGCGCGGCTTGCCGTGGCAAGTGATTGATCTGCCATTGGAAGGATAGACTCAGGTGTTAATTCTCGAGACGACTTCTGTGTCCAGTTCACTTTTGTTTCGCATTTTCGATCATGTCCAAGAGCGGCTTTTTCTCAGCCGCCTCAATATCAGCTTCTGCCACGGCATCATATGCAGCATTAAGATCGACTTTGATCCACTCACGTAGGCTTTCGTTCAAAGTATTTTTGCGCTTGGTTTCGTCACTGACGGTCGATGCCCAAATGAACCCTGCCTCCGGATCGGTCTTCGAAATACTCCTCACCAAAGTTTCCACCGAACTATCGCGCTTCGGCCCTTTATCTAGCGTAGATATCCATTCAGAAGCCGCCATCGGGTCGTGCTGCACATAGTTACGAGCCACTGAACCATACAAATCGGCGCCCTCATTCTCATCAACACTCTCCGGAAGTTGATCAAGCCAAGTAACTGCTTCAGCTGGATCTTGCCGCGACCACTCATGAAAACCGTCTCTCAGGAAGTTCTGCTGCTTATGTTCATCAACTGAGGTCTCCAAATAAGCCAAGGCTGCGTTTGGATCAGCCTGCATCCAATTCTTATACACACTTTGAAGAGCTCGCCCGCGCGCATTCTCATCACTCAACGAATCCGCCCAAAGCAACGCGCCCTTTTGATCATACTTCGACCAGTCGCTCACAATTCCCGAAGCCAGCTTACGCTGAATTTCGGGATCCTCCGAACTCGCCACTAAAGAGCGGATACCATCAGATCCATCGCGCGTGAGTCTCCAGCTCATACCCTGAAGAACACGATCTTTCTCGTCCACATCGCCCATGCTCTGAGCAAAGTTAATTGCTGCCACCGGATCACGCTCCGCCAATTGTCGCGCATAATTCCTCAGCGCATTCATCCGCGCATTCCCAGCAGGTAGATTCAAAACAAAAGCCTCTACCCGAGCTGGGTCGGCCTGCACCAGCGAACGAACCACATCACCCACTTTTGCATCATAAGACTGCCCCTTTGTAACCTCGCCCACCCAATCATACACCTCAAGTATTTCATCAAAATCTTTCTGCCATCCCAAATTGCCCAACGACATATTTTCAACAACTTCTCGACGCTCTATCGGATCGGTCTTCGAAGCGATGAATTCTTTGGCGGCATCAAAATCCCGATTTAATAAATTGCGGAAAACCTGTTTCCTCGAATTGTATATTGTGCCATCCATCGGCAGCGAATCAAGCCATCCCAGCGCTGCAATCGAGTCCTCTTGTATCCAATTTTGCAAAGCGCCCGACAACGCCTTAACTTTCTCAGGCCCATCCGGAAGATTCAGAGCCGACTCCCGCGCCGCCTCCGGTTCAGTATTCGCCCAGCTTTCATAAATATTACCCATCAACCAATCTGCCCGATGTCCCATCGCACTCATCTCAGTTGCCATTTCGATCGCCCCCTGTGGGTTAGTATTCGCCACGGTTCGAATGACACTCTGCATCGCACTTAGCTGAGTGCGGGGATTCGCTAATTGTAAAACCGAGGCATATGCTGCCGTCGGATCTTCCTTCGCCCACACACTATAAAACAAATTGCGCAAGTTTTGCTGCTGGTCTTCCGGCTGTGTTTCGAGATAAGCCAACATTCCTCGAGAATCTGTCGCAGCCCACTTCGTCGCCAAAATCTGCTGTGCAGTCCAACGTAGGCTACCTTGATACTTCTGGAGCGCTGTCATCAAAGTGCCAAAGTCCTCTGATGAGCTATCCCTCATCCGTTCCAGTAAAACACTTAATTGCTCCAAGGGCTCCATATCTACCAAAGAAGTAAGCCATTCCGGAGTGACGCCCGTCGCATCTGCCACAGTTTGCTCCGCCGCGGTCAGGTCTTCCGCCACTGGAACATTCGTCTCAGACTTCCTAGACGCCACCGCAGAGCTCTCTACGTTACCAGACGCCTGCGTCGCTTGCGAAGTATCCTCTCTATTGCTGGCAGCAGGCCTCGCAATAAACCATCCACCAATCAAACCAACTAAGAGCGCTAGAATCGGTATAAACAACTTCATAACGTCACGTTAAAAAGAACAAAAACAGATCGCAAGTGTTGGTTTGTGAAGACGCAGCAGCGATTCGCTCCCTACAAACACAAAAAGAACGAGGCACCTTATAGTAACCTCGGCCCATTGTTTAGAATTGTTCGAGCGTTTAAATAATCATGCCCGCCGCGACAGTGGCGTTGGTCAATTCATCAATCAGCACGAAGCTGCCGGTGATACGATTAGACTTGTAGCTATCCGCAATCAGCGGAGCTGATGTGCGAACTTTGATACGACCGATATCATTCAGGCTGAAGGTCAAATCGTCTTCGACCTTGTGCAGCGTGTTAATATTTACCTTATAGCAGACCTCAGTCACAATCGCTTTCACTTCTTTCGTCGTATGACGCAGGATGAATTTACCACTGCCTGAAAGCTTTTTGCCAGAATCAAACCAGCAGATCATCGCATCAATATCTTGAGTCGGCTCTGGCTGATTATTCGCTTTAACGAGCATATCGCCGCGAGACATATCGATCTCATCTTCGAGTGTGATCGTTGCAGACATTGGCGCGAAGACTTCCGCTTGAGGGCCGTCCATCGATTCGATTGCTTTAATCTTCGAAGTGAAGCCTGAAGGTAGCACAGTGACATCGTCGCCAGGCTTAAACACACCACCAGCCACACGCCCTGCGAAACCGCGGAAGTCATGATACTTATCGGAATGCGGTCTAATAACCCACTGCACCGGGAAGCGTGCTTCGACGTGATTCTCATCGGCGCCGATGTATACGGTTTCCAAATGGTAAAGCAGAGTCGGGCCTTGATACCAAGGCATGTTCTCTGACTTATCGACAATGTTATCACCGATGAGGGCAGATGCAGGAATGAAAGTCACCTCGACGATGTTATCGAGACGCGATGCAAACTGCTTAAAGTCGGCAACGATCTTGTTGAAGACCTTTTCGTCCCAATCGACCAAGTCCATCTTGTTCACACACACAACGACGTGCTGAATGCGAAGCAAGTTGGCAATGAATGAGTGACGGCAAGTCTGTTCGATCACACCCTTACGGGCATCGATTAATACGATCGCGAGATTCGCAGTGGAGGCACCCGTCACCATGTTACGGGTGTATTGAATGTGTCCAGGCGTATCGGCGATGATGAACTTACGCTTCGGCGTCGCGAAATAGCGGTAGGCCACATCGATCGTGATGCCCTGCTCACGTTCGGCGCGTAGGCCGTCGGTCAGCAGTGCGAGGTTCACATGCTCGTCACCTCGTGCCTTGGAGCTTGCCTCCATGGCCTCCATTTGGTCTTCGAAAATCGCCTTACTATCGTAGAGTAGGCGTCCGATCAATGTGCTCTTACCGTCGTCAACTGAACCAGCAGTAGTAAACCGCAGTAGGTCCATATCGAGGTATCCTGAATTATTATCTTCGCTCATGTTATTTAAAAAGTTGTTCGGTGTTCTGTTTTTCAGTTTCCGGTTAACATCAGCTATTAACCGATAACCGAAAAATGGGTAACTGATAAACTAGGTTTAAAAGTACCCTTGTTTCTTACGGTCTTCCATTGCGGTTTCAGAACGTTTATCATCGGCACGGGTGCCACGCTCGGTTTGACGGGCCGCTGCGACCTCGTCGATGATATCGTCGAGGTTATCAGCAGTGGATAGGCACGCACCTGTGCAAGTCGCGTCACCAATCGTGCGGAAACGAACGACCATCTTCTCAACCTTTTCATCCGGAAGCAGTTCGATAAAGTCGCAGACGCCCATGATCACACCGTCGCGAATGAAGCAATCACGCTCGTGCGAGAAATAGAGGTGTGGCAGTTCGATCTCCTCGGCCTTGATGTATTGCCAAATGTCCATCTCCGTCCAGTTACTGAGCGGAAAGACCCGGAATTGCTCACCATGGCCCTTACGTCCGTTGAAGATATTCCAAAGCTCTGGGCGTTGGTTCTTCGGATCCCATTGACCGAATGCATCGCGGTGTGAGAAGAAGCGCTCTTTCGCACGAGCTTTTTCTTCGTCGCGACGACCACCACCAAGTGCGGCATCAAACTTGTTTTTTTCAATGCCTTCAAGCAGTGCGACCGTCTGCAAACCATTACGGCTAGCACGTGGGCCCTTCTCTTCGACGACCTTGCCCTGATCAATCGACTCCTGAACCGAAGCGACGATCAATTCCGCGCCGAGCTCAGCGACATATTTGTCGCGAAACGCCATTGTCTCCGGAAAGTTATGGCCGGTATCGACGTGCATCAACTGGAACGGCAGCTTAGCCGGCCAGAAGGCCTTCTTCGCAAGGTGCGCCATGACAATGGAGTCTTTGCCACCGGAAAAGAGCAGGACAGGTTTCTCAAACTGCGCAGCAGTCTCACGAAGGATGAAAATCGCTTCGGACTCGAGCTGTTTGAGGTGAGTGATTGTGTAATCGTTATGCATCGTTCTATATTAGAATTTATAAGAAAGAATTAGGATTTAGACCTAATCGGTCTGTTCGATGAGCGGCATAATCCGCTCGAGAAGTTCGTTAATCGACTCTTCTTCGGTTTGAGAATCGGTGGAGATCACCCAGTCGTTGTCCGCTGCGGTGGGTTCTTCGAAAGTGGAGTCTTTGCCAGTAAAGTGCTTCACCCCACCCGCAGCAGCTTTGGCGTACAGCCCTTTGACATCGCGTTCGGCGCAGGTCTCGAAAGACGCTTGCACATACACAGGTGTGAAATCATCCGCACCAACGATCTCGCCTGCCGCAGCACGCAGATCGCGTTTCGGCGTAATAAACGAGGTAAACACCACCATTCCGGCATCGAGAAAAAGACGCGCCACTTCGGAAATACGGCGAATATTCTCCTGCCGGTCTTGATCAGAAAATCCGAGGTCGGCGTTCAGGCCACTGCGAATGTTGTCGCCATCCAAGATTTTGGTCAAAATACCACGCTCAGTCAGCTTACGCTCAACGGCATTGGCCAACGTGCTCTTACCGGAACCCGAAAGACCATAAAACCAAAAAACATGCCCACGCTGACGCAATTGCGCCTCCTTGGCGTCGCGGCCCAGCATGCGGTGAAATTCGGTGTGAATATTGTCAGGAGTGCTCATGGCAATGAAGGCTTATCTTAAGGCGGTATTCTCAAAAAAGTACGTGGGTTATTCTTATTATTAGTTCTTAAGTCAAGAACTAATAATAAGAAACCCGTAGCGGTATGAGCAGCTAGCTTTTAGCCTACAAAGGCGGCGGCGATTTCAACTGCCGTGCACTGAGCCTCCAACTCGATGAAAGTCTGGTAGCCCCTTCGGCTATCGCTATTTTCGCTCCGCCCTCAAGTAAGGAAATTCGCAGGGACTTCTCCAACCCAGGCCGATCAATCAATTTCTGATAGAGATTGAGCGCCAACTGGCCGTCTCCGTACTGATTTAAAAAATCTGCGATCTTTTTGACCAGCACGACTTCATCGCTCGAAAATACGGTGAGATAGCGGGTCACCTTTAGAGCTTCGACCGCTTTTTTAGGCTCACCAGCAGCGGCATACAATTCCGCGAGCTTATACGCCAGAGCTAGAGATGGCTGCCGCACGAATTGCGTTCGGGCAAATATCAGCGCCTCGTCGGCCTGCCCCTCGGCTTGTAAGCGATTGATCTGTCGCAGACAGAGATATGCGCCCAACGGGTTTTCCATCGATCCTTTTAACTGCTCGTCCAGCCCTAATTTGAAAGGACGATAGAGTGGATCACCAATGGCCACGCCCTGCCAACTTAGGGCCGGGTTACTAAACATGGCCGCCTCGCCAAAGGTATGGCCGTCGAGCAGTGCTCCTAGCAACAAATGTGGGTGGTGCGTATAATCTAAATACGGCTCGTACACATTACCCACCGTCGCGCAGTAGCCTTGATTTATAAAAGCCCCCAACCAGCCTGTACTCGTCGAGCGCACGGTCGTTGCCGAAAAGCTATGCAAATGAAACCCAATCGCACCCGGCGGAACCGACCACTTAGGCTCCCGCCAAGCGCCATAGGCATTTTGTCGATACCAACCCATGTAAATCGCGGGTGCATCGTAACGATCTCTGCCATCCATTAGTCGTTTAGTCTTCTCAAAATCAGTATCGAAATACGCCGCCACTGCTAGATCGCCCGCCGCGTTCATCCACTCGTCCCCTTTCGCATGCGGCCCACCAATATCAAAATAAGCCCGTCCCAGCAGACCCTCGGCTTCGGCTTGTATACTTCGGGCAATCAACTTTTTAACGACTGCAACACTTGGCCCGTCTAATCGACTAACCCGAATCACACGTTTCGCATCGACACTCGTGGCTGTCATATTTGAGAATAGCGGATTCGGCACAAACGCAGCCATTGGCAGATTCGCAGGCGCTGCTAACAAGGCTAGTTCCCCATCGACGGAGCCATTATTTACCTTAAATTGCTTTGGAAACTGCTCCGATACCGCGCCTAACAGTGTCGGATCATTGGCAATGCGCAGCGGCACCCCGCGTGTGGTCACCAAATAACTGATGTGATGCGTTGCCACCGAGACGCGCTCACGCCCAACGACATCGCGCTCGTTGGCTTTCACCGCATTCATCCAATCCTTCTGGATCAAGGCATTGAGCAGCGGATTATAAATAGTATCCACAAACTCACGCACGGTGACCGTCTCCTTATTCGGCATCTTTAGTGCGATAATATTATCCTCTGGAATCCCCCGCTGCTCGATATAATAGTTAGCGATTTCAGCCGAACCACTGTCGTTCGCATTGACGACCACCACCACATGCGCGGCCTCACCAGCAGCTTGGTCCGCGGCTTGGCCAACAACGCAAGTCGTCAGCAAGCTAGTTAGGCCAACAATAATCAGAAATAATTGATTCAAAGACATCGATTATTGGATACGTTCAAGTCGTTTTCGATAGGCGACTATGCCATCAAATAAACTTTGAGCAAGTTTTTGGCGAAATGCCGGCGAACGTAATTTCTTGGCAGTTTCCGCATGCGAAACAAAGCCCAATTCAGTTAGCACACCGGGACACTCGAGGTCTTTGAGCACCGACCAGCGCGCGCGCTTTATGCCACGGTCCGGGCCACCGAGGCCCTGTACTAAGGCACGCTCAAGATGATAAGTAATCAAGGTGTTCCAAGGGTCTTGTTCATTTCCAATATAGCGTTTGGCGTCCTTACTGGTCGGCCGCGGATACTTCGACGATGCCTGATACTGCGGAGTCAGCGCATACGACTCAAAGCCAGATGCCGAAGTCGAACCAGCGGCATTAAAATGTAGGCTAACAAACAAGTCAGCCTTGGCACGGTTCGCCACTTTTGGGCGCTGTGCCAAAGAAATATACACGTCGCGATCACGCGTCATCACGACTTCAAACCCAGAGCGTTCCAGCAGAGCCTTCAAACGCCTAGCCACATCCAGCGTTAGGTCCTTTTCCAACAAACCATAGGCATCATTACGCGCCCCACTGTCCTTTCCCCCGTGACCTGCATCAATCACCACACGTCGAACTCCTGGGCGCTGTTTAAACACCTGCGGCGTCAAAATTGGCTGAAGCACATGTTGATAGTCTGCCGTCGTGATAAAAAGCTGACCCTTCGATTCGACCGTCGGAAACCCCAAATGTATCGGCAACCGATTGAGGTATAAGACGCGACCGCTCTTACCGATATCAATCGTGGTCCATTGACTACGCAGGCGATATGTCTTATGGCCCTGCAACCAATACGCTTGCATGCCGAAACTCTTTCCCACCGTCGCAAGATCAATATACGACTTACCCTCGATCTGAATCTGCCGAGCCGACAAGGCTGTAGGCATAAAAAAGCTTAGCACTGCAAGCAATGCTAAGCTTTGAAAGATAATAGAAGTCGCCAGCCGGCTGACCTTAACTGAAAGGACGCCGCTCCACATAAGAATTAGGATTCAGCTGTTTTTTCGCCGGTGTCTTCGAGTGCCTCTTCGACTACTTCTTCGTCGTGCTCCTCAATCTCGCTATCATCACGATCATCATATTCATGATCCGGAGCGTTAAACTTCAGTACACGCTTGCCCTCTGGCAATGGCGACAAAATGAGCGCCACCTGACGGCCGACTAAACGAGGCTCGGAATCTGCCGTGGCGATGCCAGACAGCTCATCTTTAGCAAGGTTCACTCGCACAAAGCCTAGATCACGGTGTTCGTTTTCACGCCCGCGGAACTGGAGAGTGAGTTTTACCTTATGACCGTGGTTAAGGAAACCCTCTGCACGACGCAACTTCGTCTCGAAATCATGATCACCAATGCGCACACGGAATTTAATTTCCTTCAGCTTGGTTGCCTGCTGCTTGCTTTCTTTTTGCTTCTTGCTTTCCTCGTAGAGGAATTTGCCAAAGTCTAAAATACGACAGACTGGAGGACGTGCCGCCGGCGAAATCTCAATCAAGTCGAGTCCTACCTTTTGAGCGAGCTCAAGCGCCTTACGAGGCGGCATCACGCCAAGGTTGGTGCCCTCGGGGCCGATCACGCGCACTTCTGTCGCGCGAATACGATCATTTCTCCTTAGACCTTTAGGTCCACGATTACGGTTCTGGAAGCGTCCGCGATTATTCGGGTATTTTGGCATTAATTGATGTGTAGATGAACGACTTGTATCGGAATTCGATCAGATAGCCTTTGCGAAAGTGGGAACAACTCGGTGCTGCTCCGAAAAATCACTTTATATCGTCAAAGGTTTAGGTATTGATAACCATACAAGAAATTGAAGGTTGCATGGAACAAACTGGCATTTCAACACTTTTCGCCGCTTCGACTGAGCATTACACAGCCGCGCGCCACTTAAATACTAAAGCTCTCGCCACAGCTACAGCTCGACTTCGCATTCGGATTGCTGAATTTAAATCCACCGCCGACCATTTTATCAGAAAAATCCAGATGCGTGCCGCGCAAGTAGAGCGCACTCTTGGTATCGACTAACACTTGCGCGCCAGACGAACGCACAAGGATATCACCTCGCTTAGTGTCGCTCACAAACTTCATCTTGTAGCTCAAGCCATTGCAGCCTCCACCGGTAATTTTGATACGCAGATACTCACCTTTTTGCTCACGCGCGACTAATGACTGCAGCTTCACCCCAGCCGGATCGGTCACCAAGACCAGCTTCTCATTACCTTCACGAACGCCCTCAGGGAGCGTGTTTGTCGTATCAACACTCATATCTCTTAAATTACGCTAAAAACTAGCAACGACCAACCAACAACCCACAATCAGCTCGCGGTCAACTGCCGAGCGACAGAAAGTGCTGCCGCAAAACTACCCGAATCAGCCAAACCCTGACCTGCAATCTCAAATGCAGTGCCATGATCCGGGCTCGTGCGCACATAGGGCAAGCCCAGCGTCACATTTACCGCCGTATCAAACTCCAAGGTCTTGACTGCGGCCAGCCCCTGATCGTGATAAGCAGCGACCACCACGTCAAAGTCCCCGCGACGCTGACGAAAAAACACCGTATCGCCAGGTAAACATGGTGACAGCCCCGGTATTTCAACGCGCAACCGATTCAACCTCGGATCGAGCACATCGCGCTCCTCAACACCTAAAATGCCACCCTCGCCTGCATGTGGATTTAAACCACATACACCGATCCGAGGCATTTCGATACCAAAGGACTGTGCCAGCGCATGCGCACGCCGCACTGCCAACTCTAGGCAATCCGCCGTCAACGCATCCGCCACCTCGCGTAATGGAATATGCCAAGTCGCCAATACTACGCGCAATTCATTGCCGACAAATCCCATGCTTGGTTCGCCGCCCCAGGCCTCTGCAAAAAACTCCGTCTGCCCGGGCTGCTTAAAGCCAACCTGTTGCAGCCAATGTTTACTCACGGGCCCCGACACCACACCGCGAAAACGACCATCCACACAGCCCTGCGCCGCAACCTGTAACGCAGCGAATGAGACCTCGGCTGCCGCCCGCGACGGTTGCCCCAGCACGGCCTGAAAATCAACTGGCCCGACCGCTTCAAAAGTGCAACCGAGCTCCGTCGCTAAAGGCTGAGCCCAAGCGACTGGCCCAATTAAAATACAATCTTGGCCGCGGGCCGACTCACCGCGCAGCGCAGCAGCAATCACCTCAGGACCAATGCCAGCAGGATCACCACACGTAATCGCCAACGGCAAAATCGACTTTAAATTATTCATAATTCATCCGCTTCAAGCTATTTATTAATCGTCCCATTCAATGACTGTACGAAGCCACGCTTGCCATGCTCAAAAAACGCCAAGAAACGTGCCCCGGTCTTAGTGTTACCAAACTCATGCTCAGCCACCGCCTCAGCTGCCTTCTTCTTTAAATTGCCAGCACCGAAATAAACCGCACGATAGCATTTTTTGAGATCGGCAATATCTAGACGCTCAAAACCACCGCGACGTAAGCCCACCATATTCAACCCGTGAGCCGTATTACGCTCAGCCGCCATCACATACGGTGGCACATCCACTGTGATCGTTGCATTACCGCCGATCATCGCATGCGTGCCAATTCGGCAGAACTGATGGATGGCCACACCGCCACCGATGAAAACATTCGCTCCGATCGTCACATGCCCGGCCAGCATCACATTATTAGCGATCACCACGTCCTTACCCACCTTACAGTCGTGAGCGATATGCGCCTGAGCCATAAAAAAACAACCATCCCCTACCACGGTATCCGAACCATCAATCGAGCCACGATTCACTGTGCACCCTTCCCGAATCACCACATTATTACCGATCATCACGCCACTCTTCGTCAACGGATCAAAGTTCAGCGACTGAGGATCGCCACCGATCACCGCAAACGAATCGACTGTGACGGCATCACCGAGAACAGAGCTACCACGCAGAATGGCATGAGCCGCGATTGAGCAATTCTCACCAAGCACAGCACCAGCCTCGATCACAGCATAAGGACCAACAACAGAACCTGCACCAATCACGGCAGTTTCAGAAACGAGAGCAGTAGGATGAATCGACATACGCGTAACCTTTCCCGCCTTTTTAAATTACTCAAGCGAGTAAGTTGATCGTTGCGCGTTGAAAGTCCTCCACTCCCGTCATCTCACTTGTTCTCAATAAAGTCCTAATCCTAATCACCACAGCACAGTTCAGTTCAGCGCTCCGAAAGGTCGACTAGGAGTCAGATTATGAGCATGATTAAGAATGGGAGAATCCTCAACTCTCAGCTCTCCCACCT
>JAFMHF010000042.1 GCA_017854655.1 Puniceicoccaceae bacterium
AGCAGTCGAGATCGACGCCAGTGCGCCGACGCGCTTCGTGCGGCTCAACATTAGCGAAGAATAATCAACGCTTAAGCGTAAACCATACGTGCGCATTGATCGCAGAAATGCGGCTCACCGGCATCTTGCGCGCCGCGCGAGACCTCATTGGAAACTCGCAAATGGCAACCGCCGCACTTGTGTGCCTCAATCGGTGACAAATAGGGCGCACGTTTCACCATCTTTTTCACACGATCATATTGCTCTAGGTAGTCGGCATCAACGCCAACACGTGATTCCTCCACTTCCGCTCTGGCTGCTGCCAGCGATGCGCTTAAATTTCCCTCCCGCTCGGTGAGCAAAGCGATTTCTTGCCGCTGCGCTTCGATCCGCACTTCAATGACTGCTTTCTCGGCCTCAAATTCTTGCTGGGCAGTGTCGATATCTAGCATCAATTCGATCTCGCGCTCTTCGAGCGTCGAGATATCCGCCTCGGTCTGCTCGATTTGATGGGTCAAAGCTTGATACTCATCGTTCTTCTTCACCTCCGCCTGCTGGGTACGAAAGCGCAGCAAGGCGCCTTCCTTGGCCTGAACATCGACATCGATTTCCTTGCGCTGGAGTTCCTTAGAAATCAGCGCCTGACGAGCGGCCTCAATATTAGCCTGCTCCGACGCTATTTCGGACTCGACCATTCCTCGCTCGATCGGAATACGAGCAAGGTCTTGCTCGATTTTTAGCAACGATACATCGCGATGTTGAACAATAAGAAGTTTTTCGATTTGCGGGTCAGCCATAAGATGAGATAACTCTATTTCAAAACGGCCTTCTGCACAGAGCAACCTAAAAGACATGACAGACGATACTTCTCTCCAAGACCAAATCGATGACGCTACCTTTGACTTCACCATCGGCGACAGTCAGGCGGCGCTCAACAAGCTGACTGCGCTTAGCGCCGCACATCCGAATTCGTTCGAAGCCTGGCATGCACTGACTGAAGTTTATTTTTCTGAAGGACGCTACGACGATGCGCTATCAGCGGGAGATCAAGCACATGCGCTCAAACCCGACGACATTCACATCAACACCAGCCTGTCTCGTATCTGGGTCGAGCGCGGCGATAAAGATAAAGCTGAATATTACGGCGCGCAAGCGCGGATGCTTGGCTGGAAGGACGAACTGAAATCTCCTCCCGAAAAGGATACTATTTAGCGGCATTGACAGCCGATAAATCGCTCCTCTAAATCGACCACAACATGGAAGACGTAACTTACACGCTTGAATTTGAAAAACCTCTGCGCGAGCTAGAGAAGCAACTGATCACACTCAACCAGGTATCGCAAGAGTCCAAGGTCGATGTGAGCAACGAAATCGAAGCGATCGAAAAGAAGATCGAGAAAATCAAGGCTGATATTTACTCGGATCTCACTGCGTGGCAACGCGTGCAACTCTCGCGCCACCCGAAACGCCCCTACTCGCTCGACTACATTGAACGTGTATTTACCGACTTCGAAGAGCTTCACGGCGATCGTCGCTTTCGCGAGGACGCTGCCATCGTCGGCGGCCCCGCATTTTTAGATGGTAAGCCCGTGATGGTGATCGGCCAACAAAAAGGTCGTAATACTAAGGAAAATTTACATCGCAACTTTGGTTGCCCACACCCGGAAGGCTACCGCAAAGCGATGCGGCTAATGGAAATGGCTGAGAAATTCGACATGCCAGTCGTCACACTGGTTGATACTCCAGGTGCCTACCCTGGTATCGGCGCAGAAGAACGCCACGTTGCCGAGGCGATTGCCGTGAACATCCGCGATATGAGTGCACTGAAGGTGCCAATCATCACCATCGTCATCGGTGAAGGTGGCTCTGGGGGAGCACTTGGCATCGCGGTAGCGGACGAAGTCATGATCTTTGAAAACGGCTACTATTCGGTTATCTCCCCCGAAGGTTGCGCAGCCATCCTCTGGAAAGACCGTGCAGCCGCACCGAAGGCAGCCGAAGCGTTGAAATTCAGCCCGACACACCTGAAAAACTTTGGGGTTGTGGATCGAGTCTTGCCCGAGCCTACTGGCGGCGCACACCGCGATCACGATGCCGCGGCAGTCACGATGAAAACAGCCATCCTCGACTCACTTAAAATACTCGAAAAAAAGAGTCTCCAGCAGTTGCTTGATGACCGCTATGCCAAATTCCGCAATCTTGGCCAATACGCAAACTCAGCCGCTTCATAGCAGCGATTGTTAGCAAATAAAAATCCCACTGGCAGAGAGCAGCATTGCAGTCGCCAGTGACAGTTGGCAAATCTGGCAGTCACATGCCCAGGATTCGAAGTTGAGACAATCAGCAGAGACGCCCACGTTGCTTAAACCACGGACAACTACCAGCTCACGCGGAGGCCATCGTAGGCGAGACGAATATTATCCGGCAAGCTGGCCTCAGTCGCCTCGTGATCGACCCGATACGTCATGTGGGTCAAAAATGAGAGGCTTGCATCCATCTCTTTTGCAGTCTGAGTCGCTTCAGCCACAGACATGTGCGAAGGATGCGGCTCTGGCCGCAGACCATCCAAGATGACCACATCGGCACCCTCAGCAAGCAAGCGCGCCTCTTCACCGACCTCTTTGCAGTCGGTATAATAAGCAAATGTTTTACCCGTTTCGGCTTCCGTAAAGATCAGCCCTAATACTCGCATCGGACCATGCGGAAGATAAACCGACTCAATACTACCACCGGGGACTTCAAGCACCTGCGGCATTTCCTCGAGCTTAAATGCAGGATAGCCCTTAATCGTAGGCTTATCTAAAATCGCATACGGGAAAATCTCACGTATCCGCTGCAAGCCTTCCGAGCTACTATAAACAGGCAACGCAGTGCCACCGTTCAGATCGCAGAAGCGGCGCAAGTCATCCATTCCCAAAATATGGTCTGCATGTGAGTGGGTTAAAATAAAGGTATCGATCTGGGTTATCTCATTCTGGATACATTGCATACGGAACTCCGGAGCTGCATCGACTTGAATGTGGTGGCCACCCATCTCAACATGAATAGAGGTGCGCGTGCGCCAGTTCAGTGGGTTATTCAGATCACAACCATCTTCTGGTTGCGCAATCATCGGGACCCCCTGCGACGTCCCTGTGCCTAAAAATACAATTTCCATACAGATCAAATATTGTGGCACTTATCGTCCGCTGGCAACCGAGTATCTCAGTGCCACACGGGAATTTAAGTCAGACTAATCGACGTCCACTAGCTCAGGCCCGGCAAGATCGAGATACACCAGCCGATGGTCACTGCCGAGTAAGACACCCGAGATGTCAACGATATGGCCAGCGCCAGCGACGATCTGTGGCGCGAGTGACCCCGACACCACAAATCCATCGACCAAAGAGTAGACGACCTGCTTATGATAAAAATACGTCCACTGCTCGCCACGCGAATCTGAGGCTGGCACCAAAGCACCAATATCAAAATCACCCTTTCGATAAAAACGACGCAATGTGGCACTAGTCGGATGGTCATTGAAATCCCCGACTACCATGAAGTCCGTTACACCCAGATCATAACTGCGCTCGATAATTCGATTGCGGCATGCTTCCGCCTCGCGCGAGCGCCGCTGCTGTGATTCTGGGTCTGCCTGCACATCCGACCAACGACTTTTCAGATGCACCACAAAGAGCTTAAAGACACTGCCGTCTGATCGCTCAAAAGAGAGCTCCAGCATGCCGCGTTTCACGCGTTTACGGCCATTTTGATATTTAAAGTCCAGATCGTTATGCTTGACCACCGCCATCGGGGGAAACTTTGAGAGCACCGCCACATGCCGCACTTGATCGGCACCGGACAGATGTATGGCGTATGGATAATCCAAGCCCTCTTGGGCTAAATCACCCCGCAGTTCCTCAAGAAACGGCAGTGTCCCAATCTCCTGCACTGCCAAGATGTCCGGCAACGCCTGCTTTATCACTTGGCGGATGATCGTCTTAGCCGCTTCAGGCTTGGGATAGGAGGGTCGCCACACTGCACCAACATGACGATCCATCACCAAGTAGTTATTCAGATTATATGTGGCCAGACGAATCGAATTTGCATGCACGAACTGCGGACACCAGGCCGCCGCAAGTAAAAGGCAGTATCGACTTAATACGAATCGCATAAGCCTGATAATATAGCATTTTACTAACTATTAATCAATGAGCGTTCTCTCTCTAATAAAGTCGGATGTGAATAATAGAAACGGCTATAAACCGGATGCGGCGTTAAGTTACTCAAATTCTCTTTGTGCAACTTACGCAGCGCGCGAATTAAAGGCTCAGAGGAGTCCATCGCATCACGGGCAAAGGCATCGGCTTCATACTCATGCTTGCGCGACCAAAGGCTACTAAAAGGCGATAGCCAAAAAGTGAGCAAACCACTCAACAGCATAAACAGCAGCAACACTGGCACAAACTGCTCCGCTGCAGCTGCACTAAAGTGAAATGCCTCAGCCAACCAAGTGCCTCCAGCCATCCAGCCCAGTAGTGCAAACATAGCGAATGTCATCACACCAGAGAGCGTAATCATTTTTGGAATATGGCCCTTTTTGTAATGTCCGATTTCGTGAGCGAGCACCGCCTCCAGCTCTTCGTGGCTCATTTGCTCGATCAATGTATCGTACAGTACGATACGGCGAAAACGTCCGAATCCTGCAAAAAAGGCATTCGAATGGCCAGAGCGCTTACTTCCATCGATCACTAGAATCGTTTGGGCCTTAAATCCAGTCCGCTCGGCCAAAGCAAAGAGACGATCCTTTAGCTCCCCTGCTGCCATCGGCTCCATCTTATTAAATAAAGGCATAATAAACATCGGATACGCCACCACCATCACCAGTTGGAACAGGAAGAAAACCGTAAAGCCCCATACCCACCAAAGGTCTCCAGCACTCGTGACGAGGAAGATCAATAACGCCAGTAGCGGATAGCCGATACCAAACCCGAGCACAAAACCCTTCACTTTATCAACGATCCAAAGTTTCTGCGTACTTTTATTAAAACCGAAACGCTCCTCGATTCTAAACGTGCTCCACCACTCGAAAGGCATGCCCGGCAGGCCCAAGATCACCGCAATTAGAAACAACACCAATGCCTGCCCCCAGATGCCGAAGCCAAAAGTTGCACTCAAGCTGGTATATAACCACGGCAATAGACCAGACAGCACGACAACAGCCAGAATGATCGAGTCGTAAAAATCACTCACGAGGCCGAAGCGCGTCTTCGCCACCGTGTACTCGATCGACTTCTGATAGGTCGGCAGATCAATAAAATCAATAAAGCCCGGCGGTACCGCTTCAGATTGGCGCTGCACATAGCCCAAATTAAGCACATCCAGCAATGTGCTGGTAGCGTATTTAAGAATCAGAAGGGCAATAAAGGCGATTAGGATAGTATTCATCGAAGCCCCAACAACACAGACTTTGCGGCATGGGGTAAAGCAAATCCTTAAATGCGTTCAGACGAGCCGCCTGCCCAATAAAAAACCCGCGACATTACGGTCGCGGGTTCTTGAAAAGTTCGATCAGTATCGGATCAACCCGTGAGTTGCTTAATGATCTCAACGATGGGTAGGAACAGCGCAATGACGATGAAACCGACCACGACCGCGAGGAACACGATCATAACAGGTTCGATGATCGATGTTATACCGGCCACCGCATTATCCACGTCTTCGTCATAGTTATCTGCGACACGGTTTAACATCTCAGACAGTTCACCGGTCTCCTCACCCACATCAATCATGCTGGTCACCATATCTGGGAAGACTTTTTCACGACCCATCGGCGCTGAGAGCGATTCACCGTCGCGCACACTGTCGTGGATACGAGTCAGCGCATTGGTGTAGAATATATTACCAGTAATATCCTTCGTAATCGTAATCGCTTGAAGGATCGGGACACCACTGGAAAGTAGCGTTCCGAACGTGCGTGTAATTCGAGCGATATTCACCTTGCTGACCAGATCACCGACCTTCGGTAGGTTGATCGCACACCAATTAAAGCCCTTCGAACCAATATCCGTGCGCAGAGCAAACTTCACCGCAAAAACAAGTGCGGCGATCAAGCCCAATGAAATGAAAATATTATCGCGCAGGAAGTTACTGATTCCGACCACCAATTGAGTCGGGCCTGGCAATGCCGCGCCATCGAGCATGTCATCGAAAATCGTTTGGAATTTAGGTACCACCACCACCATCAGGAGCACGACGATCGAAACAGCCACACCGACCACCACGATCGGATACACCATTGCAGACTTCACCTTCTTTTTGGTGCGTTGCGCCTTCTCCATGAATCCCGCCAGACGAGAGAGCACCACATCGAGCACACCACCGGCCTCACCGGCTTTAATCATATTTACAAATAGACGGTCAAAGATCTTAGGATGCTGGAGTAAGCCATCAGAGAACGTGTTACCAGACTTCACTTGGTCGGCAATCTGCTCGAGGCACGCCTTAAAGCGCAAGTTCTTCTCTTGGCGAATCATCACTTCGAGCGCGCGCAGCAGTGGCAAGCCGGCTTGCAACAAAGTCGCCAATTGGCGTGTAAAAGTCGTCAGCTCTTCAGGCTTGATGACCTTACCGAAGTTCATGCCACCAGACTTGCCTTTGGCCTTAGCGACTTTTTTTGTCTTCGCAGACGATCTGCCGTCTGCGGCAATATTCGTTGGCATCAAGCCCATTGCGCTCACCTTAGAGCTCGCGTCATCTTGACTCTCAGCATCGATAGAACCGGTCTTTTGCTTACCGTTTTGATCAATCGCAGTGTATTTAAATTTTGCCATAAGTGATAGGTAGAGGTTTGTAGATTAAGTATATTTGAGAACTTCTTCGATTGTAGAATTGCCGTCGAAAATGGCACGTAGCCCATCATCGCGCAAGCTTCGCATACCCTGCTCCAGAGCTTTCTGCTTGATCGCAAGGGTCGGTGCTCGGTTATTAATTAATTCGCGAATTGCATCGGAAGCGATGATCATCTCAAACAGACCGACACGACCACGATACCCAGTATTACTACATTCCGGGCAACCTTCACCGTAGAAGAAGTCTTTCTCTGCAATTTCGAGCGGATCGACGTCCAGTATCTCAATTAAATCATGCCCAGGCTCATACGCAGTACGGCATTTTTTGCAAATGCGGCGCACTAGCCGCTGAGCCAGGATCGCCTCCAGCGAGGCTGATATTAGAAACGGCTCGAGGCCCATATCGATCAAGCGCGTCACTGCACCCGAAGCATCATTGGTGTGCAAGGTGCTCAATACCACGTGTCCAGTGAGCGATGCTTGCACCGCAATCTGCGCAGTCTCGAGGTCACGAATTTCCCCGATCATAATCTTATCTGGGTCTTGTCGCAAGAAGGCGCGAAGCGCGCGCGAAAAGTCCAGCCCCACCTGATGGTTCACCGCAACCTGCATGATGCCATCAATCTCATACTCCACCGGATCTTCAGCAGTGAGAATCTTGGTTTCGACACTGTTCACCTCGCGAAGTGCACTGTAAAGAGTGGTCGTCTTACCCGAACCCGTCGGACCAGTCACAATAAAAATACCGTTCGGACGATTTACCAGATCACGGATTGTTTGCAGAATATCATCCGGCAAACTCAAAGCTTCGAGGTCCAGATTCACAACTGACTTATCCAAAACACGCAGCACCACACTCTCACCGAACTGAGTCGGCAGGGTCGAAACACGCAGATCAACAGGGCGTCCAGCAATGGTCATTTTAATACGACCATCCTGTGGAATACGCGATTCCGAGATGTTCATATTAGACAGCACTTTAATTCGTGAAATAACTGGAATCGCGAGGCTCTTTGGCGGTGGTGCCATTTCATAGAGCGCGCCATCGATACGATAACGAATCCGAAATTGGTCTTCAAATGGCTCAAAGTGGACGTCAGAGGCCTGATCCTTAATCGCCTGCTGTAAGACTAAATTCACAAAACGAATGATCGGCGTCTGATTCGCCATATCGGTCAAATTCGAATCCGACAAATCATTTTGCGCTTCTTCAAAACTATCACCTAGATCACCAAGGATATCGTCGATTGATGAATCCTCTTCGCCGTATGTCGCAATAATGAGGGTATCCATCAGCTCAGGATCGCAGACCACGATCTGAATATCCTTATTCAAGGAGAAGGTCAGATCATCAATGATACTGGGATTAAACGGATCTTTTGCCAACAACGAGATCGAGGTTTCATCTGCAGAAAAAGGCACCACAGCATACATACGTGCGGTACTGGCTTTCACCACAGCGGCCACATCTTCAGAAATCGATGTAGGCATCACCTCCTGATAGGCATAGCCGAGAAAGTCAGCGACCGCGGTCAAAACCGCACTGCGCTCAACCACGCCAGAATCAATCACCGCATCTGCCAGTGATTTACCAGTGTGTAAGTGCGACTCATTCAGCTCCTCAAGCTGCACGAGATCGAGCAACTCTGCGGACTTAATAATTTCGTATACGGTATCGTTATGATCTTCGAACATCGGGGTATCTGTGCCGCAATTTTGCGACTTACTTATGAATTTGTAAATTGAGCGCCATTCTCGACAAGTTTGTCGCGCATGGCATCGGGGAGTTGTGATTTAGCCAGAGCCTCATCTGCATTAATCAAATCGCGATTATACAGACTGAGTAAGTGCGCATCTAAACCAATCATACCATGAGCAGCACCGGTTTGGATGTCAGAATTAATGCGGTAAGTTTTGTTTTCGCGAATCAGCTGTGCGATCGAGTTGGTCGTAACCATTATCTCGAACGAAGCGATACGCCCACCACCGATCTTTTTACACAATACCTGCGAGATCACCGCGACCACAGACGACGCTAGCTGCGTGCGGATCTGGTCTTTCATGTTTGCTGGAAATGCGTCGACGATACGGTCAACGGTGCGCGCGGCGCCGGTCGTATGCAAAGTTGCAAAGACTAAGTGACCCGTTTCCGCAGCGCTCACTGCGGCTTCAATCGTTTCAAGGTCACGCATTTCTCCAACAAGAATCACGTCTGGATCTTGTCGTAACGCACCGCGAATCGCACTGGAAAACGAGACAACATCGTTACCCACCTCGCGCTGAGTCACGATACATTTTTTATGTTCGTGAAAATACTCGATCGGATCTTCAATCGTAATGATATGCCCATCATGATTCAGATTAATCCAATTCACCATCGAAGCCAAGGTCGTCGACTTACCCGAACCTGTCGGCCCAGTCACCAAAATTAGACCCCTAGGGCGGCTAATTAATTCTTTAATCTGATCAGGCAGACCTATCTCACTGAGGCTCAATAAATCATTCGGAATCTGCCGCAGCACTATACCGTAGGCGCCCTTCGCACGTAGCACACTGACACGAAAGCGAGCACGTTCCATATAAGCAAAACCAAAGTCTGCACCACCCGTCGTCTTCAACTGCTCCTGATTCGTCGATGAGGTGATCGCCTTCATCAAGTCTTCAGTATCCTGAGGAGTCAGCTTCTCACCCTCAACTGGCACCATACTACCAGACATGCGCAACGTTGGCGGCTGATGGACCTGCAAATGAAGGTCAGAGGCACCCTGATCTACCATCAGCTCTAACAAATCATTCATTTCATAACTCATAGCGTTATCTTGATTGAGGTTCTAATTAACAGGGAATAATTAAATTAAACAGGCTCAGCGACCGTCGAATGCAGGACTTCCTCCGGGATGGTCACACCCGCAATGACTTTGCGAATGCCGTCTTCACGCATCGTGCGCATACCCATCTCCTTCGATTTGTTGCGCAGCGCCACGAGGCTGGCATTTTCATAGACCATTTGTTGTAACTCTTCACTCATCGTAAACATCTCAAAGACGCCGACACGACCGCGGAATCCAGTCGAATTACATTTCGCGCAACCCTGCCCTTTCATGAAGTTCGCATCTAAAGCTTGATCAGAGCGAATCCCCAGAGAGCTCAACAGTTTTTCATCTGGTGTGTGTGCTTGCTTACAATTCGGGCAAATACGACGCACCAATCGCTGCGCAAGTACGGCCCGCAAGGCAGCAGCGACTAGGAAAGGCTTAATACCAATATCGACCAATCGACTAATCGCACTCGGGGCATCATTAGTATGCAGCGTGCTGAACACCATATGCCCAGTCAGCGCCGCATTAATCGCGATTTCAGCGGTCTCTTTATCACGAATTTCCCCGACCATGATGATATTCGGCGCCTGACGCAGCATCGAGCGTAACGCTGCCGAGAAGGTCATCCCCACATCCCGACGTACTTGCACCTGATTCACTCCAGGCATCTCATACTCGACCGGATCTTCGACAGTGATAATCTTACGATCGGGATGATTGATGCAATTCAGCGCAGAATAAAGCGTGGTAGATTTACCGGAACCCGTTGGTCCAGTCACCAAGAATACGCCGTCTGGCATCGCGATAATACGCTCAAAAGTGGCTTGGTCATCGCTAAAGAAACCGAGCTCTGGCAAGCCTAAGTTCAGCCCTTCCTTGTCCAAAATACGCATCACAATACTCTCACCGAACGCTGTTGGCAGAGTCGAAACACGTAAATCGATCACCTTTGGCCCGACTTTAATATTAATCCGACCGTCCAAGGGCACGCGCTTCTCCGCGATGCTCACGTCGGCCATTAGTTTGATACGTGAAACAATCGAAGGCTGTAAACGTTTGGGCGGATTTTCCATCTCGTGCAAGACACCATCAATACGATAGCGCACGCGAAAACGTTTTTCCAAGGGCTCCATATGAATATCCGAAGCACGACGTTTCAACGCCTCCGAAATCACCATGTGCACATAACGAATAATTGGCGCCTCGTCTTCGCCGACGTCGCCACTCTCTCCGGTCGGCAAGTCAATTTCAGCAGCGGTCTCGTCTTCTAGCCCAGCGAACATACTGTCCACTTTATCAGCCTGCGCCCCGTCATAATACTGGTGAATCGCTTTTTCGATGTCTTCCAGCGGTGCCACTCGGCAGGTAATCGATCGCTGAATGACGTGACTGATACTATCAATCGCATCCATATCGAGCGGATCACACACTGCCAGCTCAACTTCGTTATCGTCGGCTTCGAGCGGAAAGACCTTATAGCGACTCGCCAAATCGTAAGGCAAGAGCTCCAACGCTTGATTGGAAACGCGCACATCTGCGAGATCCACCACCTCCATATTAAACTCTGCTGCAAGCACTGCAGCGATCTGCAATTGCGTCACAGTGTGCTCGGCGATCAACAGCTCCAGCGTATCCGTATCAGGATTACCTTCGCTATCTTGCTCCGCGACCTTAACACGGGCGGCTTCGATTGCAGCGGAATCTACGATCCCTTTATCAATTAATAGTTGGAGAACAAATTCGTCAGCGGAGGTCACAGATTAAATGGGGAAGAGGTGGGGATTAAAGTAAAAAACTATCGAGAAACACTCAGTAAGAACTCCGCATTGGTGTTGGTCTTCTTAATGCGCTGAATGAGCATTTCCATAGCATCGGTGGACGGTAGCCCTTTCATTGCTCTGCGCAATGAATAAATCTTTAATATTTCATCGGGATGATAAAGCAATTCTTCCTTACGCGTACCGCTCTTATCCATGCTTAGTGCAGGGAAAATGCGCTTATCAGAAAGGCCACGATCCAAATGCAGCTCCATATTACCAGTGCCCTTGAACTCTTCGAAAATCACTTCATCCATCTTACTGCCGGTTTCGACCAGCGCGGTAGCGATAATTGTTAAGCTGCCGCCGCCTTCGATATTTCGCGCAGAACCAAAGAAACGCTTCGGTTTTTGCAAGGCATTCGCCTCCACTCCTCCAGATAGAATTTTCCCGCTACTTGGCATCGTGGTGTTGTAGGCACGGGCTAAACGCGTGATCGAATCGAGTAAAATCACAACATCTCTACCGACCTCGACCATACGACGCGCCTTTTCGATCACCATTTCGGCGCAGTGGACATGGCTCTCTGCTGTCTCATCAAAGGTAGAACTGATCACTTCGCCTGAGACTTGACGGCGAAAATCCGTTACTTCCTCCGGCCGTTCATCGATCAACAAGATGATCAAATGTGAATCAGGATAGTTCTTCTGGATCGAATTCGCCATGCCCTGCATCAACACTGTTTTACCAGTGCGCGGCGGCGCCACAATCAAACCACGCTGACCAAAGCCAACTGGCGTCAAGCAATCGACCACCCGCATCGACAGGTTGTCAGACTTCGATTCCGTGTCCGATTCCATCAAAATACGTTCAAGCGGATAATAAGGGACACCCTCCGTGAAGGGCACGATCTCGCTCAGCGTCTTAGGGTCACGCCCCATCACATCTTTTACGCAAACCACGAACGGGCAGGACTCATTCTCACGATGCGGATGCAATTGAGCGGTTATAATATGACCACGCTGCAAGCCGTAATGCTCGACAAAGACCTGCGGCACATAGGCACAAAGCGCCTTCACGCGATAGCTATCACGTTCATACACCAGCAAACCACCTTCGTTATCTTCCATCGGCTCAAAGATACCAACCGACGAAATGCAGACTTTTTGCTCTCCCGCCTTAGCAATCAGGGCATTCAACAACTGATCACGATTCGGCGCATACGGTGTTTCCAAAGCTGCCGCTGCGACCTCGTCGCGAAGCTCCGGCAGGCCCATGTCGTAAATACGATTAAAGTCCAGCCCCTCGCCCTCGCCCGAGCGCAACTCGGTCGCCAGTTGCAGCGTCTCTTCGAAGTTCTTTAGCAGTTCAAATTCAAGCAATTCTCCAAACTCAATTGGAGAGTCTTCCTCGCGGGCACGCTTCTTTTTATCCTGCCAACGGCCCTTACCCTTTTTCTTCTGATTCGGCTGCCCACCGTGAGCGCCACCTTTATTTTTAAACTTACCATTTCGGCTCGGACGCTCGCCGCGATCATTCTTTCGTTCACCGCGGTCATTGCGATCACGACGTGGATTACGGCCGCCTGATTCATTGCGATGCCCACGCGACTTGCCATCTTGGGCCTTGCCCTCATTCGACTTGTCGCCGCCTGGAGAAGACTCTCCATCCGAAGACGCTTCGCCCTGAGCATTGTCCGAGGCAGATTCCCGCGGTGGTTCTTGCGAAGATTCCTTGGGCGGCTCAGCATCATCCGAGGACCAAACAACTCCAGTCTTGCGCGCGCTACCCGCAGGCACCTCTGATGGCACAAATGCTTGCTCCACAGCTGGCGCAGGCGATTCAACGCGAGGAGTCGAGGCCGCGGCAAACATGTCCGGCTGCTGCGGTTGCTTGTCGGCAGCTGGCTTAGCGACTTTGCGAGCGGTTTTCTTGGCCGCTTTCTTGGCCGCTTTTTTCGCGGCAGTTTTCTTCACTGCACGTTTAGCAGCGGCTTTTGGCGCTGGCTTTGGCGCATCCTCGAGGGATGGATTAGCAGTAACAGATGGTTTAATTTCGTCTTCGGAGCTCATGGGCGAATAGTGCGCACTCAGTGCGGGTTCTATAATAAAGAGGGGACGCTTAGCGTTCAACCGAGATGCGGCAACGGACTAATGCGTATGGGTCTGTGCGATTAATCGCGTTGTTTGTTGGTTTAAAAATTCAAGGCTGCCTGCATTTGAAATCACACAATCAGCGCGTCGCGCTTTCTCCTCTAGAGGCATTTGACGGTGACGACGCTGAACAATCTCATCTCCCGAGTAGCCTCTATGAACCATACGGCGTTCAACCACATCAGCAGGACTGGTAATACAGACAATCAAATCAAACTCAGTTTCAAGCCTTTTCTCAAACAACAAAGGAATCTCAACCAGCCAATTAGCCTCTGGCGCCAATGCAATCGCGGCTTCCCACGCTTGCCGAACCAAAGGATGCAGCAACGCTTCTAACCATGCAAGCTCCTGCGTATCACTAAAAACGCGCGCTGCCACCGCCTTGCGATCGACCGTGCCATCGGCATGAAACACCGCCTTTCCCCAGTGCTCACAGAGCGCCGCATGCACCGTCGCATCACTTGCGAGACAGTCACGCACCAACGCATCAGTCTCGATGGTGCGCCAACCCGCTTGCGCAAAAAACTGCACCACCGTCGATTTACCACAGCCGATACCTCCTGTAAGTCCTATTTTCAAAATTCTATTAATCGTTCGATATAAACTTTAAACAACGTACTAAAGCATAGACAAATACGCAAATTTGTTCACATTCACTTTAAAGGAAATTATTTAAATATGCTAGGAATCACACAATCCGCCGCCTTAGTTGGAGTCGATGCCCACTCGGTCCAGGTAGAAGTGAATACAGGTGAAGCGGGTGAACTCAAATTTATTTTAGTCGGCCTGCCCGATGCCGCGGTCAAAGAATCGCAGGACCGCGTCTTCTCTGCGATGGCCAATAGCGGTTTTCGCACCCCCGCCACCCGCACCACGATCAACCTCGCGCCCGGGGGTCTGCGCAAAGAAGGCCCCGCCTACGACCTTCCCATCGCGATCGCTATTCTCGCTTCAATGAATAAATGCCAGGGTGATCGCCTCAATAACTTCCTGATCGCCGGCGAACTCAGCCTTTCAGGTCAGACCCGCCCCGTGCGGGGCTCGCTCGCGATGGCGATGCTGGCCCGCAAACTCGGCAAACAAGGCCTCATCGTGCCCGCCGAATCTGCCGACGAAGCCGCGTTGGTCAAAGACGTCGACATCTATCCCGTCCGCAGCCTCGACGAAGCCGTGCGCTTTCTCAATGGAGAGCGAGATATTCTTCCTGCCAAATCCCGCGACAGCAGCTTTTACCAAGCACCGCCGGAGTCGCAACGGACTGATTTCTCCGAAGTCAAAGGCCAACACGCCGTGCGCCGCGCCGTCGAGATCGCGGTCAGCGGCGGTCACAACCTGTTAATGATTGGTTCTCCAGGGTCCGGCAAATCGATGATCGCCAAGCGTATACCCACCATCATGCCACGCCCCAGTATCGATGAGTTCCTCGAAATCCTCAGTATTCAATCCGCCGCAGGTACCACGCTGAGCGACGAAAATCGCTACTTTCAACGGCCATTTCGTAGCCCGCATCACACCATTTCAGATGTCGGCCTACTCGGCGGCGGCACCATCCCCGGCCCGGGCGAAATCTCCCTGGCGCACAACGGCGTGTTATTTCTCGACGAGTTACCCGAATTTAAACGATCGGCCCTCGAAGTGCTGCGCCAACCACTCGAAGACGGTAATGTCACCATCTCCCGCAGTGCAGGTAAGATAAATCTGCCCTGCTCGGTGATGATGGTCTGTGCGATGAATCCATGCCCATGTGGATATACTGGCGACAGTGCTCGCGAGTGTCGTTGCTCCGTCCCGCAAATTCAGCGCTACCGCTCCAAAATTAGCGGGCCGCTGCTCGACCGTATTGATATACACATTGAGGCACCTTCGCTACGAATTGAAGAATTACGCAGCACCCAGCCTGGCGAAACGTCGCTGCTGATTCGCAAACGCTGCGAAGCCGCCCGCACCGTGCAAAACGCACGATTCGCCACCAATGCCGATGCCTCGACGCGCTGTAATGCACGCATGTCGCACTCTGAAATCCGCAAACACTGCACCATCAATAAAGCACAAGGCGACCTGCTGCAGCAAGCCATGGAGCAACTGGCACTCTCTGCGCGCGCCTACGATCGCATCTTAAAAGTCGCGCGCACGATTGCCGACCTAGCCGGCAGCGCACCAATCGACACACCCCACTTACTTGAAGCCATTCAATACCGCAGCTTGGATAGAAACTTGTTCTATTAATTGCTCAAACGGCAAAAGCCTGCAAAGTAAACTACCAGCAAAAAAAATCACCCGATTGAATTTAACGTCTTGCACTTACCGGATCATCGCCTAGGAAATCAGCCATCAAGCTTTAGGAGAGATGGCAGAGTGGCCGAATGCGGTAGTCTTGAAAACTATTGAGCCGAAAGGTTCCGGGGGTTCGAATCCCTCTCTCTCCGCCATTTTTATTCGCATGAAAACAGTCGCTATCATCGAAGATCAGACGGCCATTCGCGAGATGCTGATTGAGGCATTTTTTAACAACGAAGCTTATCAGGTGGTGATCGAATCTGGCGACGGCTTGCAAGGCTGTGAGCAATGTATCGAGCAAAAGCCAGATTTCGTCATCCTCGACGCCATGCTGCCGAACCTCAACGGCACCGCAGTATTGCGCCGATTCGCTATCGAAATCCCCGAGACACGCGTGCTCATCTTTTCTGGGTTTCAAACACCTGGGCTCGTCCGCGAATTCCTTCAAGCTGGCGCGCACGGATTCGTCGAAAAATCAGCGCCACTCGCTGACCTTAAAAAAGGCATCGAGATTGTCTCCAATGGAGGCAGCTATTTTGGCCCCGAAGTCGCACTGCTGCTACGCGAGGCGATGGCCAATCCGAAATCAAACCAGTCAGGCATTAATATTTTGACCAAGCGTGAGCGCGAAATCCTCCAACTGATTGCTGAGAGTAACAGCACCCGAGACATCGCGGCCAAGCTAAGCATCAGCGTCAAAACAGCCGAAAATCACCGCACCAATCTGATGCGCAAGCTCGACCTGCACGACGTTGCCAGCCTTACGCGCTGCGCAATCAACAACGGCTTGATTGTCATGAACGGCAACTAAGCCGACTCTTCACTCGAGGCCAGCGCTGCCCGTAGTCGGTCTGCCAAAATATCGATCAGCCGCGGATGCTCCCCGAGTAACGGTGTGCGCACTGCCGAGCGCAGTGTATGCTGCGCGATCAGTCCGTCGCAAATCTCCGCGACATCTCCACCGGCCCCAGCATGGCGGCCTGGCAACAAGAAGAACAGCGCCACAATCACATCCGCGGCGGCCCAGCCATCCAGCTGCGCCACTCGCTCTAACAGTGGTTCGTTAAAATCATACTCGATCCCCTCACGGCGTTCCATCGAGCACGCCGCCACTGCCGCGACTTCGGTTTGCAGTAATACCGCAAGTTGATCTGCCACTGCATTGCGCACCTGATTCACCACTTCCGCAGGTGTGCCATGATCCACCAGCGCAACTCGCGGATGCGACAACCCCGCAGCCTGCATCGTTAGCCGCACATGCTCCGCAAGCATCTCAGCGAGCCGCAGATCCGGAGCCGCCACGTCCACACCCACTAACGTATCGGCCACCACCACCTGCAAGTCCGGAGCCGACAACCGCGCCTCTGCAATCAACTCTGGCAAATAATCCGTAATCGCCCGGCTCGGCCCGAGGAACAGTGGCACAAAAACAAACTTTCGCGCCCCCGTTGCAATCAATCGCCGCAATGTCGGCTTGACCACCCGCGCAGCCACACCGTCCAACTCCGATGCCGGTATTTTGCTCGAGTGCAACAAACTAACCGGTTCGACCTGCAACCCGACCCGCTCCGAAAGTTGAGTCGCGAGGCCACGCAGCGCAAAAACCGAGTCGGCACGCAGCGAACCATTATCAATCAGAAAAATATAGGGAGGTGTTGTCATTTGAAAATAGCAGAGGCCACAAACAGGGCGACTGAGCCAAAATAATACCAAGAAGCAAAGGAAAATGTTTGCGCGTTACAACTCATCCTATCAAATTCTTTAAATTATGTATAAGACGCTACGATTTGCCCTTCCTTTAATTCTTGCTGCATTCGTTCTTTCTGGTTGTCGGAAACAACCACCAACCCCGGTCACAGACAGTGCCATGGGCAGCGGTTCTGAACCCGGCAATGGTGATGACCTCATCCCAGGGATGGACCCAGAAGACTGGGGCAACGACCTAGAACTCCGCGACGGCGACGAAAGCATCGACCTCGAAGAAGGCACTTATAACGGCCGTCAGATGGTACGCGGCGAACTTCAAGACGTTTACTTCGGCTTCGACTCTTCTTCCATCTCCCCGTCCGAGCGCTCGAAGCTTCAAGAGGCAGCCGATCATCTGGCATCTAACCTAAGCGATGAACTCCTCATCGAAGGCTACTGCGACTGGTATGGCACCGAAGACTACAATCTCGCACTGGGTGATCGTCGCGCTAACAGCGCTCGCGACTACCTCGCCACACTTGGCGTCAGCGGCGACCGCATCGATACACTCTCCAAAGGCAGCCTCGCAGCGACTGCCGGACTATCCAAATCCGAATCAGGCCAAGATCGTCGCGTCGAGCTAGTCATCCTCAAGTAAGGGAAAACTCTTTAAACACGAAAAGGCCGTTCATCTCGAACGGCCTTTTTTGGTTTATACTTCAACGATTTCAGCATTCACTTAAGCACATGCCTCACCCAGCCAACACCAGCGACTCCGCAGCACCGGAATGGTCCGAATTCGGCCAACGTCTCTGCTGCGGTAGCGGCATCGGCGAACTGATGGACGATCTAGGGCATGCGCTCGCAGCCGGTGGCGACCAGATCCACATGCTCGGCGGCGGACAACCCGCCCACATCCCTGAAATGGATGCACTCTGGCGCAAGCGGATCGAAGCGATCTCAGCC
>JAFMHF010000113.1 GCA_017854655.1 Puniceicoccaceae bacterium
GAGTTCCTAAAGCTACTCGATCGCTAACGACCTTCGGTCGAGTGAGGAGTGACGCCTTCGGCGAGTGACTGCGTAAAGAGCTTCGCTCCACCCGGCTCTGAAATGAATAGTGAACTTCACCACGTGAAACAGGCATTCCTGTCTGTATTCTTTGCCTGACCACCGGCAAGACGAAGGCCTGCCGTAGATGGCGTAGCAATGCCTATGTCACCTCAACGCGAACCCGCTTAAGCCTTTTGCTCAGCTCATCGCCCTGTGGCAACGTCGGCGTCAACGACTCCAGTCGACTCCATGCATACACCGTCGCACGGCGCGCACAGTCTTCGAGTGATTCGCCCAATTGCTGACCGTGTAAATAGCCCGCCAGCAGCGCATCTCCTGCACCCACCGTGCTGACCACATTTAGCTTCGGCGCACGCACCAACAGCTCGGTATCAGCCGTCTGAAACAACGCGCCTTGACTACCCATCGAGACGATTAAATTCGGCATGCGCTCTTTGCTCAGTCGCCGCGTCGCGGCTACAATTGCATCAAAATCTTTTAGCTCCACGCCCAGCAACTCCGCCAATTCATGTTCATTCGGCTTGATCAAATCGACTCCCGCCGCCACCGCCGCCTGCAGTGCCGCGCCACTACTATCGACTGCAACCTTAGCGCCAGCTCCGCGTAAGGCTTGAATTAATTCGGCCACAAATCGAGGCTCAATCCCGTCAGGCAGACTCCCCGCAATCAAAAACCAGCGCCCTGGTTCAGCCAGCTCTAGCAACTGGCTTCGAAGCGCCGCGCACTGCTCGAGCGTCGGCGCAGCTCCGACCATATTTAAATCGGTCGTTTCATTCATCCCCGCATCCACGAGCTTAATACCCGTTCGTGTTTCGCCTTGGACACGAATAAATGCATCGCACACACCATATTCGCTGAAGTGTTGCTCAAAGATCGTGGCGTTGGCATCTCCTAAAAAACCCGAAGCTACCACTTCCGCACCACCGAGTGCCAACATCGTCGCCACATTCACTCCTTTACCTCCCGCTTGACGGCGCGACTGTCTCACCCGATGCACCGAACCCGGAACCAACTGATCGACAAAGACCGTCTGATCGATCGCTGGATTTAAAGTAATTGTAACAATAGGTGATTTCACAGACATGATTCCTATATAACTAAGCACAAGAGACTTCCACGCAACTCCATCTTTAAACTGGCGATACAGCCTCTTATCCGTGTTATCGAAAAATCACAATCGACCTGCGTGAGACTTCATGTTCTAACAGATAAACCATGGCCACTACTTCAAAAATCCTCGAGCTCACATGGAGCCGCCTCAAATCGCACTATACCGAGCTACGCCCTACAAGTGCATGGAGCAAAGCCTATCGCCGCATCTTGGAAACTACTATTGCTTTCTAATCCCCGAGGGCAGCAGTGTGCTTGAAATCGGCTGTGGTTCAGGCGAACTGCTTCAACACCTACCAAATCGTACGCTCGCCGGCATCGATCTGGTCGAGGAGCAAGTCAACGCCGCGAAACGAAACCTGCCAGAGGCGCAATTCGCCTGCGCAGCCGGTGAGACAGCAACCTTTGATCAGACATACGACTATCTGTTGCTGTCCGACACGCTAAATGAGGCTGCCGACGTCCAACAACTCCTTGAGAATAGTCACCACGCGGCCACACCTGCAACGCGCTTAGTGCTTAACATCCACAACACATTGTGGCGCCCCATTCTAGGACTCAGCACATTACTCGGCCTCAAACCCAAACGCCCACAGCAAAACTGGCTGTCCTCAGACGATTTGCGTAATCTGCTCGACCTTTCCGGCTGGGAAATGGTGCGCTCCGATGCGCGTATCCTCGTGCCACACGAACTCTGCGGCCTCGGCAGCCTGATTAATAAATTCATCGCCCCGCTGCTGCCGTTCGCCTGCCTAAGCTTGTTCTTTGTCGCGCGACCCAAGCAGCTAGCTAAGCCAGCCGACAGCCTCAGCGTGACCGTCATCATTCCTGCTCGCAATGAATCGGGCAATATCGAAGCTGCGATCCAGCGCACCCCTAACATGGGGCAGTCGACCGAAATCATTTTCGTCGAAGGCAATTCTCAAGACGACACTTGGGACATGATTCATTCCTGCATCGAAAAGTATCCCGAGCGTGACATCAAAGCCTACCAGCAACCCGGCAAAGGTAAGGGCGACGCCATGCGCCTCGGCTATGCAAAAGCCACCGGCGATATCATCATGATCCTTGATGCCGACCTCACCGTGCCGCCCGAAGATCTACCCAAATTCTTCGAAGCTATTCAGCTCGGCCATTGTGAATTCGTCAACGGCGTGCGCCTGGTTTACCCAATGGAAGACGAGGCCATGCGCTTCTTAAACATGTGTGGCAACAAGTTCTTTAGCATGCTCTTCTCCTGGTTACTCAGCATGCCAGTCAAAGACACCCTGTGCGGCACCAAGGTCTTCAGCAAGTCGCACTACGAGCTGATCGAAGCCAACCGTAGTTACTTCGGCAACTTCGATCCCTTCGGCGATTTCGACCTGATCTTCGGCGCCGCTAAGCTCAACCTCAAGATCCGCGATCTACCAATTCGTTACCAGAGTCGCACTTACGGCGAACCACAAATCGACCGCTGGCGCGATGGCATGCTACTGATCCGCATGGCCGCCTTTGCCGCTCGGAAAATTAAATTCCTATAGACGGTCGCCCTGCCGCAGTGAAGCCAGCCAACGCACCAGAATCCTACGAGCGGCCGCGCTACCGACCGCAAATCTGCTAGGTAGTTGGAGGACGCTAGAGTCGAGTCAATCAGCAGGGACGACCTCCGTGCCACCGGCGTTCTACGCTGTCGCCACATGGCAGCTGAAGAGATGCCACTGTGGTCCGCATGCAGCCGGACCTTGCCCGATAGCAATACCCAACAGTCTGCCGGCAATCGACAATCAAAAAAAAGCGGCTCGCGCCGCTTTTTGAAGAATAGAACTGATCGAACTGTAGTTCGCTTACAAAGGGTGCGCCATGAAGTTCACGCGTCGCGTGAACGTGTCACCGTGTAAAGCAACAACATCATCAGGATCCTCAGGAAGTTTATCAATATTATCCAACATCTCTAGCCCCATGTCGGAAACAACTGTCAAGATAATGTCCGCATACAGCAACTGGTTGGTGCTCACTACATTTGCCTCCGTCGTGCCGCCATATGCATAATCAATCGTCAATTCACCATCGTCGTCGGCATTCACTAACTCTGCAACGGGCAACGCTGGATCCGTAGTATCTAATTCATAGATGAGCACCTTAAACCCTAAGATATTACTCACTAAGTAATTATCATCCAACTCAATACTTGCATTTGACCAATCTGCTTGATTTTTCCCCGGCTCTGCCAAGCTTCCTTGCGAGCTATCTGCTGGTATACCGGATCCCAAATAGTCGTCAAACGTTACCTGAGGATCAACAATCATACGATAAAGCGCATACACATCTGGACCATTTGCATAAGACTTTTTATAAGACAAACGATAGCCAATCGCGCATATATCGCCAGGGCCACTAGGACGATCCAATGCCGGCGAAAACAGTTTCAAGCCAACAGTTTGCCCCTTATAATCGCCACCAGACTCTAAAGGCGCATCCACACGTAACCACTGCTGGCCATTATTGCGAAACACTGCAGTCTCAAGATCTTGGGTAATCATATCCATGGCAATGCGTGCCTCGGCATTCGCCGCCAGCTTGCCAGAGGAACGCGACCAGACTTTAAGCACCTCACTGGTGATCTGAATCACCAAACCGACGAGCACTACCATGATGACGGTCGCCACCATGATCTCAATCAAGGTAAAGGCGCGCGTCGCCGCGCTTCGAGTTCTAAGTTGCAAAGTCTTCATAATCAAAATTAGCGGACGATCGCGGTATTATAGGTAAAGATCGGTTCAACGTTAGCCTTCAGATTGTTAGCCGTTTGAAAACTCAACGAAGGTTCTTCAGTAAAAATACGCACTTCCATCGCAAATGAACCTTCGAGGTAATCTGCAATCGGCTTCTTCAATGTATAAATACCATCGCCATTTCGATCCGGCTTTGTCTCATTCAGATACTCCTGAGGAATCACCGAAGATGCCGTTAATAC
>JAFMHF010000043.1 GCA_017854655.1 Puniceicoccaceae bacterium
GCGGCGGCGGTTACGGCGGCGGCGGTGGTCGCGGCGGTAATGATCGTGGCGGACGCGGCGGCAATGATCGTGGCGGCAACGGCGGCGGTCGTGGTGGCTGGTAGACTGTTAGTCACACTATAAACTTTCGCGGGGCTCAGAAATGAGCCCCGCTTTTTTGTGCGCGCTTGCTAGGGCGCGCTTGCTAGGCAGTAATCATAGCAAATGGAAATGAAGCCGTGACTCGTCGAGTCAGTCCTAGAGTTCGCCGATAGCCAGCTGTGTCACGGTCTCACTACATTGCCATGATCCCCGCGGCCAATACTTCGGCGGCGCGCTCGATGTCCTTGCCGTTGTGGGCGGTACTAATAAAGCAGGTTTCGTAGCCGGACGGTGGTAAATAAACGCCATTTTCCAGCGCATAGTGAAACAGTTTGCTAAATAGCTGCGTTTCGCTGCTGATCGCATCGTTGTAGTTGCGCACTGGGGAATCGCTAAAGAAGAGTGCAAACATTGAGCCGACTTGTGGCAGTTGTAGTGGCATGCCTTTTTCAATTGCAGCGTTGATCAGCGCATCGCGAATCATAGTCCCCATGGTCTCAAATGCGGGATATGGATTGTCGGTCTTTAGCTTCTTCAGTGCGGCGATACCGGCGGCCATCGCTAGCGGATTACCGCTGAGTGTGCCTGCCTGATAGACCGGACCGAGAGGTGCAAGTTGATCCATGATCTCGGCTTTACCGCCGAAGGCACCGACCGGGAGCCCGCCACCGATGATTTTGCCTAGCGCAGTGAGGTCGGGTGTGATGCCGACGCGCTCTTGCACGCCTCCAGGTGCGAGGCGAAAGCCAGTCATCACTTCGTCAAAGATCAGCACTGTGCCGTTCTCGTTGCAAAGCTCACGTAGCAGCGCGAGGAAGCCTTGATCGGGCAGGATGAAGCCGCAGTTCGCCGGGAAAGGCTCGACGATGAGGGCAGCGATCTCGTCTTGGTGATTTCGAAACGCAGCTCGGACCCCATCGGCATCGTTGTACTCGACGACGATGGTCTCGGCAGCAAAGCTAGCTGGAATGCCTGCGCTATCTGGGTAGCCCAGTGTGAGGGCGCCGGAGCCTGCCTTGACCAACAGCGAGTCGACGTGGCCGTGATAGCAACCAGCAAACTTAATAATCTTGTCGCGCTTGGTGTAGCCACGTGCGAGGCGAATGGTAGACATAGTCGCTTCAGTGCCGCTGTTGCACATCCGGACTTTTTCGACTGATGGCACCATCTCGACGATGAGTTTTGCCATTTCGACTTCGTAAGGATTCGGTGTGCCGAAACTAGTGCCTTTTTCCAGTGCCAGACTGATGGCCGCGCGTATGTCGGGATCATTGTGGCCATGGATGGCAGGGCCCCAAGTGCAGACGAAGTCGATCAGCTCTTTACCGTCGGCAGTATAAAGGTGTGCGCCGTCGGCACGTTCAGTAAAAAAGGGCGCACCGCCTACAGAGCGGAAAGCCCGCACAGGAGAGTTCACGCCGCCAGGAATGAGTTGTTTGGCGCGTTCGAATAATTGCGTTGAACGTTGCGAGTGGTGAGTGGGTTGTTGCAGTTTGTCCATTGGTCGCATCTTCAACGCTCAACCAACAACTTTCAACCAACAACGCAACTAGCTGACGTATTTTTGCACAATTGGGATCCGACGACCGACGCCGAAGGCGAGTGGTGTCGTTTTGAGGCCTGGTGCGGCTTGCTTGCGCTTGTATTCGTTCAGATCAACTTTGCGGATGATGTCACAGACGACTCCTTGCTCGTAGCCGCGCTCGATAATTTCAGCGGAGGAGAGGCCTTCTTCGACGTACAGTCGTAGGATGCCGTCGAGCGTCGGATACGGCGGCAGTGAATCTTCGTCCTTCTGATCGGGGCGCAGTTCAGCCGACGGTGGCTTGTCGATGGTGTTCAATGGTATGAGTTCGCGCGCAAGATTGATATGACGCGCAAGTGCGTAGACTTTCATCTTCGGCAGATCAGAAATCACCGCGAGTCCGCCGCACATGTCGCCATACAGGGTGCAATAACCTACCGAGATCTCGCTTTTGTTACCTGTGGTCAGAAGTAGTGCGCCGAACTTGTTAGACATCGCCATGAGTAGCACGCCACGAGCACGGGCTTGGATATTTTCCTCGGTGACGTCGGCTTTGCGGCCTTTAAAGAGTGGTGCAAGTGCGGTTTCGGCGGCGTTGACGGTGTCGGCAATCGCAACTTCGTGATATTCGATCCCGAGGTTTTTCGCCAGTGCTGCAGCATCGTCGCGGCTATGTTGGCTGGAAATTGCGGAGGGCAGGGCGATGCCGATCACGTTTTCAGGGCCAAAGGCTTCGGCGGCGATGGCTGCGACGACGGCGGAGTCGATGCCGCCACTGAGGCCGATAAGGGCTTTTTTGAAGCCACTCTTGTGGGCGTAGTCACGCAGGCCGAGCACCAGTGCATCCTTTGTGGCGGCGTTGCCTTTGAGGTTGAAGTGTTCGGAGACTACGGTTGCGGTCGGTGCGTCGATATCGATCACGCGATTTTCTGCGCGAAAGGCTGCCATGCCAGCGATCAAGCCGCGTTGTGGATGTGCGACGAGGCTGCCGCCATCGAAAATGAGCTCATCGTTGCCGCCCACTGCGTTACAATACACGGCCGTGCAATTGCAGCGATCTGCGGCATATTGCAGAAGTGGTTCGCGGGCTTCGTTTTTGCCGTCATGCCATGGGCTGGCGGATAGATTGAGCAACAGGTCGATGCCTTTTTCAGCTAATACCGTGAGTGGATCGACATTATAGCGGCGGTTGCTAGACACCGCGGGTCCTGTCCAAATATCTTCGCAAATGGTGATACCAATACGCTTACCTTGCCATTCATGGATGACCGGTGCGAGTGCGGGCTCAAAATAGCGATCTTCGTCGAATACATCGTAGCTTGGTAGCAGACATTTGCGGGCGATCACTTGGACCGCGCCGTTTTCACACCATGCAGCCGCATTGTAAAAAGACCGACCGGCTGCGTCAGGGCTTCGAGCTTCGACGGTGCCGACAATTGCCGGGACCGCGCCGATCTCTGCCGCGATCGACTTAAGCGTCGCTTCAATATCGTTAACAAAGCGGCTTTTGAACAGTAGATCGCGCGGAGGATAGCCGCAGATCGCAAGTTCGGGGAAGAGGATCAATTCGGCCCCTTCAGCGACCAGCGCTTGATAGGCATTGAGGATGAGTGTGCGATTGCCGGCTAAGTCGCCGACAGTCGTGTTAATTTGTGCGATCCCTATATACATAATGTATTTTTAAAACAATGGTTTGAACTGGCGACTTGCAAATGTGTGACCTGCGAAGATAGTCACAATTTTATCATATTTACGATTCGTTGCGACGACTATTTTCCGATGTTTAGAGAACTCAAGATTTTCAGTGCTTTACTATGCGTTTCTTTCTCTGCGCTGATTACTGGGCATGCGCAAAAGATTAGTATGGAGGTCGAGATTGATTCGATTCTCGCTAATAAGGTTAGCGTCGTGGCTCCAGTGCTGACTTTGGATGCCATGTATCAGCTAATTAAGAATACGAGCCCTCAAGTTTTGTTTGAAAAAGACACGGTGCGACGTGCGCTAGAGAATAGTTTTCAGGAACGAGCGACATTGCTACCACAAATCTCGCTCGCCGCTTCGCAGACGCGGCAGCAATTCGGTCGTGGCTTTGCGGGAGATGATTTTGAGTCGCCGCCGTTTAATTCCTTCGGAACTAGAGTCGAAGGGACACAAACTCTGTTTGACGCGGAAAAATATGCACGCTATCGGATTGCTGAATTAGAGCATGCGATCTCAAAAATGGATTACGAAGTGGCGATTCAAGATATCTTGGAGCAAGCGGTACAGATCTATATTACACAAATCCGGGACTTAAACCGAAAGAGAATTGTCGAGGGCAATATTGAGCGTAGTCAACGTTTGTTAAAATTGGCTCAAGACCAACTCTCAGCTGGAGCTGGTATTAAAATCGATGTGACACGTGCCAAAGCTCGTGCCTTGGAAGATGATCGGGACTTATTGATAGCTGAAACGAACGTCGAGACATCTATACTTCGCTTAAAAGCGTTGCTTGATTTAGACTTGGATTCTGAATTGAAGTTGGATGGTTCGATTATAAATGCGCTGAAAGCCCCCCCGTCTATAGAGGACTATAAAATTAAGGGAAGCGCTTTGGTCGGGTCGCGTCCAGAGTTGGCTGGGCAGAAGAAGCGTCTCGAGCAAGCCTTGCTGGCGCGCAAGGCGGCATCGTGGCAACGTTTGCCGAGCGTCGAGCTATTTGGCGACTGGGGCTATGATTCAGATGAAGCATTTTCCAGTGATTATAATGAGGCCTGGCTTATCGGTGTGCGGGCCTCGGTGCCGGTGTTTGATGGTTTTAGGATCGAATCCGAGAAGCGCGAAGCTGCCGCGGTGGCGCGCCAAGCGAGCTATGAAATGCGGGTGTTGGATAAACGCATTGAGAGTGAGTTTAGAACCGCGTTGTTTGATATGAATTCACGTTATAAGCAGATGGGGCTGGCACGTAAAGAAATCGACCTTGGACTGGACGAGGTGGAGCAGGCGGAGCTTCGTTATCGAGAGGGCTTGGCGGATAACCGTGAACTGATTGATGCGCAACAGCGCCTCGCCGATGCCGAACGCAGTCATCTGAACTCCGCGTATTTATATGGTGTGAGTCGCTTGGCTTATGCTCGGGCAATCGGGTCAGTGGAAACGGTCTTGGATTGATTTCCCTCAAAAAAAAGGTATTTAGCTGTACACTTTAGCACATGAATCGAGCCGACTCACACCCATTGCAACTTATCCTCGCCTCGGCGTCACCTCGGCGCAGTGAATTACTCGAACGCATCGGCCTACAGTTCCGAATCTGTCCGGCCGATGTCGAAGAATATAATTCACCCGACGATGGTCCCGCTCAAATGGTATTGCACAATGCCGGATTGAAGGCAGATGCCTTGACGACGGATTTCCCGAACGCACTGGTGCTTGGTTCGGATACCACGGTGGCACTCGATGGCATCGTGCTGAATAAGCCGGTCGATTTAGACGATGCGCGTTCAATGCTGAGGCAGCTTTCCGGGCGTCCACATACTGTGTATACGTCAATCGCATTGCGATGGCAGGCTGGTGGACTGAGCGATGATTTTGTCGAAGCCAGCCAAGTGCATTTCAAGACTTTGGACGATGCGACTATTACTGCTTATTTTCAGTGCGTCGATCCGCTCGACAAGGCAGGTGCCTATGGCATTCAGACCGGGCGAGAGATGATTATTGAAGCAGTCGAAGGTTCTGTTGAAAATGTCATGGGGCTACCGATTCAAGCACTCGAGGCGCGGCTAATCGAACTCGGCTTTGATTTTCGAGTATAAAGCTGATTCACTATATAGACTTTGGTTCAGGCATCTACAACACTGCGGCTCGAAAATCCGTTTATACAAGCGAGGCGAGAGCAATGCTGGTCGTCTGCTGCGGCTCTAATGATTGCGTTGCTGCTGCACCTCAGTCTGCTCGTTGTCGTGCCGGATAAGTTCCTGATGCCTAGCGCAGCACTTGATGTGCAAGATGAGCCGCTCGAAATTATATTGCTACCGCCGGAACCACTCACAGTGGATGAGCTCAAATTCGTCGAAGCGAACCCGGAGGTGCCAGAAAATGAGCCAGATCGTAAGGATCAATATTCCTTCCGCGCGCAACAAGCCTCTGATCAAAGCCTCAAGGAAGCATTACTCGACGCGCCCAATGTCGACGGCGAGGAGAACTCGCAAAAAATCATTCAAGGTGCGATGGTACCGGCAGCACCACTGACTCCTGGTATATATGTCCCCGCTGTGCAGTTAGGCGAGGGCGAGGGTACGGATGGTGGTAAAACTGGGGCACAAGCTAGGCAGATGCTTCCGCCAGCAGAGCCACTACCAGCTCCAGACTTTATCCAACAAAAGCCGATCATCGTCGATGGTCCTGGTAGTAGCCTTAAGACGCCCGGCGCTGGCAAAGAGCTGGTTGAGATTCCAGACCCTGAGGCACCGATCAATCTCTATAGGCCACAGCCGCAAACAACCCTGCAACAACGGCAGCAAGAGTCGGATGGCAGCGGTGGTGCACCTGATGCCAAGCCAATGCCGCGGGCAAGGCCGACACTCTCACCAGATCTGATTCATGGGCCCGTGATGCGCTCGGAGGGCTCCGCCAGTCGTCGTGGTGCACTGGCGATCGATGCCACGTTCAGCGAGTTTGGGGAATATCAACAACAGTTCTACGCTGCGCTTCAGGCTGGGTGGTATCAAGAGATCGAGTTTTTTCAACCAATTGATACTTCCACCCGCGTGGTAGTTGGCTTCCGTATTACTGCAGATGGCCTGATACATGATGTAGAGCTGTTGCATAGCACTGCGAGTGAGATCGCTACCTTGATTTGTCAGACCGCCCTCACAAAGCGCTCTCCGTTCCGCCCATGGACCAAAGAAATGGTTATAGTCTTCGGCCAAGAGCGCACGCTGGAAGTCGTTTTTCATTATCGCTAAAAAATATTGTGCTCCTGTTTCACGCCGTCATATTCTCACGCTTCCTCTATGACTTCACCTCAACAGATAACTCAAGCTAGTGACCTGCCTCTGGGCTCAGGGGTTCGTTTGATCACTTCAAATAAGCATGGTTTGGTCGCGCTGGATAAGCCCGCAGGGCTGATGTCACATCCGAATAAAGAAGGGGAGAGTAAGCGTTCGCTGCTCCAGGCTAGTTACGATTACGATGACGAGGTTTACACATGGCAGGTCGGCGAGGTGCAGCATCGAGCATGGCTGATCAACCGCCTCGATTCGCCGACATCAGGCGTAATACTACTTGCACTTAATGAGGATATTAACACCGCGATTAAACAACTGTTTTCCACTCATAAGGTGACTAAAGTTTACTATGCGTTGGTAAGACGTGTGCCCTCGGTGCCCGCAGGTTCTTGGAGTGATAGTTTGAAGAAAGATGTGTATCACGGTAAAAAACTAATTAAAGGCGGGCAGAGAATACCTGCAGAGACCCGTTATCAAGTCGCCAAAGCCGCGACGGGCGGATTTCCGGTCGCACTGCTTCGATTGCTGCCACTGACTGGGCGTACGCATCAACTTCGTGTGCAATGCCAGAATCATCGTCACCCAATCGTCGGAGACCGCACCTACGGTAGCTTTAGTTTCAATAAAGAAGTGGCAATCGAAACCGGCGAAAAACGGATGATGCTTCATTCTGGAGAGACTTCGATGCGTTACCCCTTTCAAGGTAAGATGCATGATTTTAAGGCCGAGTCCGAATTACCCGAGGCCTTTGATCGAGTGATGCGTTTTCGACCTGGGCGCAATGTTGGCAAGCCAGTACTGAGCTCCAAAAAACCGAATTCGCGCAGTTCATTAGCAGGCCGTCGTTTTCGGCGATAGAGTTTAGCGGATTCTAGCCGATTAGGAGAGACGACTTCATGCGTTCGAATTGCTCGATCGCTTGTTTCGATTTGGTAAGCACGGCGGCTGTCATTGCAGAAAGGTTCCTGATTCGCAGTCTTAAGATATAGGAATAATCAATGCTTAAGTTTGTTAGTTAAAGTAAAGCATGCTTTACTCTGAAGCATGCAGATGGACCATCATTACCATCGTGACGAACGACTGATTATTCGAATCGCGGTGATAATCGGGGTGTTAATGGGGACGTTGGCAATATTCCTCACCCAAAAATACAGCCTACCTCGAGAGCAGGTGTCGCCAGAAGCTGTATGGACTGTCGTGTATGAGCTCTCCACGCAGGCAGACTTGGATCCCGAGTTCGTCTATGCCTTGGCATGGGCCGAGAGTGGGTTGAATGCCAAGGCACGCAGTTCAGTCGCACGTGGCATGATGCAGATCACGCGTCCGGCGTGGGACGAAGTGACGGATGAGTCTTATCGTTTAGCCTGGGAGTGGCAAACCAATGTCCGAATTGCGATCGATTATTTAGTCTATTGTCGTGACTACTTAAAGTCGCGTGATTCCTTCAGCTACCCCTTGCTGGCCGCCAGTTATCGTTATGGCCCGTATCACGTGCAGAATAAGAATTTCGACATTCAAGAGCTCCAGCCCCCAAAGAACGAAATCTATCAACGTATTTTCGCAGGTAATGTGCGCCCCGTTTCACCACCTGAAATGATTGCTGACGGTCATCAGTGATTAGGCGCATGCACGATTGATTCTAACGTCTGCTTAATGAATCTAATACGTATCTACGATTTCTGGGTAGATCTGCCCAGTTGCGCTGATTTTAAATAGATAAACTTTGCCGGGTTGCATGCGTGTGTAGATCGCATTGCCGAACACGGCTTGCACGCCGTAGTCGTTGAGGCGAGTGGGGTGGTTGGCTAGATCCCAGATGGCCTCCCAGAAGATATTCCGATTCTTCAAATGTAGTGATTCGGTGATGGCGTAGTAGCGCTCCGGTGCCGTACTAGGGATCTCAATGGCTTCGCCATTGGCGGGCGTGGTCGTTTCTCCATAGATGCGTCGCCATAGATACAGGGCACGCTCGGTGCCGTCTTTAACGTATTCGTTAGTGAATTTAACAATCAAGGCATCAAAGTGAATGATGTCGCCACGCAGGATAAAAAGTTGTTCGGATACGGTCGTTTTGGGATTATCGGCCGCAGTTTGCACGAAGCGCACCACGCTCTCTAATTCGCCTAGATCATTGCGAGACTGCGACTGTAGCGTGGCATAGCCGATCTGTTCTTCTTGGGTCAAATTACGCACCGCTTTGTTGAGCTGATGGTTCTCTGTCAGTAGTTGGTGAATACTGGCTGTCGAATGATAAAAACTAATGCCTAGGATGCTCGCGGTGACCAATGCGGCCAATACCATGAGTGAGCCGATCCATTTGCCTTTGCTGCGTTTCGCCATGGGATAGACTTAAGCATAAGTGCGCCTCAAGGTTCGATCCTTAATTTGCTGGTGACGTGGATTTATCGAGGTGAAGCGCAGATGGAAATCATAGTAGTGGCATCTCGCCAGCTAGCTGCAATTCAGCTCTGAGGTAACTTTGCTTCAAGGTCTTTAAGATACTCCCAGCTGAAAATGCCGCTCTTATGGCCGTCACTGAACCATGGGCTGACTGCATAGTTTCCTTGAAAGTCCCAGCCCTGAATCGTAACGCCGGCGAATTCTTTCGGACCATCGCCGCCGTATTGATTACCAAAGATGTCTTTCTCGCCGATGTTTTGCGCACTGGGCGAGTGCTGGCGCAGAAACTCGGCAGGAAAGTAGCTCTCGCTGCCATCTTGCCAGAGAATGCAGAGTTCACTGCCGATCAGTTTAATGTCAGTTGGTTTAGCCATGGTCTGGGCTTACTTGTAAAATCCAGCATGTTGCAGTTTTTTCATCAGAGCGATGGCGGGGCCGGAACGGTTGAGAATGTAGAGGTGAATCCCTGGGGCACCTCTTTTCAACAATTCGTGAGCTTGCTGATAGCTCCACTCGATTCCGATCGCTTCGACTGTAGCCTTGTTGTCGCCGGCGGCAATGAGTTGTTCGTTGAGGGCCATGGGGATGCTGGTGCCACACATCTCACAGAAGCGCAGTGCTTGTTGGTAGGAGGTGACTGACATCAGGCCGGGCAGTACGGGAACGGTGATCCCTGCGCGACGGCAATTGTCGACGAATTCGAAATAGGCACTGTTATTGAAAAATAATTGCGTGGTGACGAAAGTCGCGCCGGCATCTACTTTGCGTTTCAGGTTGAGCAGGTCGATTTCTAGCGAAGGGGCTTCGGGGTGCTTTTCGGGGTAGCCCGCTACGCCCAAGTCGCATTCTGGGTACACTTCGCGAATCAGTTGCACCAGCTCGTTGGCGTATCTCAGTCCGTCTGGATGTGGTGTGAAGTTGGTTTCGCCTTTGGGTGGATCACCGCGCAGCGCCATGATTTGCTTGAGGCCTGCTGTCTTGAATTCGGCAATGGTCTGCTTCAACTCTTCGCGCGAGTGCCCAACACAGGTGAGGTGGGGCATCACGGCGTAGCCATAGTCTTCGTGTAGCTTACGTGCGTAGTTTAGCGTGCGGCTGCGCGTGCTGCCGCCCGCGCCGTATGTGATTGAGACGAAGTCTGGGCAGTAAGCCTTGATGCACTCTGCGGTGTGCAGCAGTTGCTGTGCTGTAGCGTCCGATTTAGGCGGAAAAAATTCGACCGAAAAAAGTGGATCGTTGGCCGCGAGGCGCTGTTTGATCGAAAGTGTCTTCATGATAACGAATCAACGTATGATGATATGATGATATGTAAAGTGTAATGTTGCGGCACTCGTATTGAGTGAGTGATGCACCTTGAGGAGTTCCGATCGCATGTCGAAGTCAATTTAACAGGAGAGCAGTTATAGTATTGATTTTGTCACCCGTGTGACTGTGCTAAATATTTCTTAGTAATGCCTTATCAAGTTCGCCTCAGTCATATTAACTCTGATTATAGTGTCGTGCCATTGCCGATCGACACATGGTCGACTGTGGTTGAGGACGAAGATGCTTTGATCATTATGTTGAATCGCGTGGCAATAACCAGCTCACAACATCCGACGCATGAGTATCCAGTTATATCTGTAGCTGCTGGGAGTATACGAGCAACGATTACAGTGATCGGCGGACAACTCTATTATACCGACCCGAATGTACTGAATCGTTCGAATATCAAGGTCGTCGCAGGTGGGGCCTTGCAGTTGCTGAAAGGCTCGTCGTTTGAAAGCGTGCTAAAGTCTGAAGCTGCGATGATTAATGCGGAGGGCAAGTTGGCGGATAAATCGCGTCGAGCGAGGATGGCGCCTAATGTGCGAGAGCACTTATTGATCGTGTTGTTGATCGTGTTGTTGGCGGTATTGTGCAACACCGTCATTTCTACTTGGAAACAGTTGACGGAAGGCCCGGCCTTAGTGCCCGATTTTGAATTTACCCCAGGGGCGATAGCGGGTGAAAGTATTCGTGCTTATTCTGGGCTTTATGTGGAAGACTACCAAGAGGGTGGAAAAGTCATAGAGCTGACGGACGAGGGGCAGTTTAAATTATACGAGATGTGGCGATCTGCTGAGCTTGCGGGCTTCACTTTGCAGCAGGTTGAATCACTACCGCTGCGTCTAGGCTCTCAAGGGGATAAGCCTGCATTGATGGCAGGCGACTTTTATCTGTTATTACCCAAGGGAGATGACCGTATATTGCTAAACAATATCCTATTTCGTCGACACTCTGGGCCTCTCGATAATATCGGGAAGTTGCAATAGGCCCTATAATTATTCGAGCAACAGGCTATTGCTCGAGGTAGTAGCGTAGGCTCATTCCTGAGACTTGGAAATTGCCAGAGCTAGTATTGCCATCGTCTAGATCATCGTCGATTTCGGCTAGGCGAGTTGAGTCGATGCGCAGCGGTTCGCTCGAGTTGGTAGTGATTTCGATATACGCAAATAAATTGCCGCCGTTGCCATTGCCGTTGTTGCCATTGCCGTTGTTGCCATTGCCGTTGTTGCCATTGCCGCCGCCGTTGCCATTATTGCTAGCGTAGACCCAACGATAAGTGCCGCCGATAACAGACGGCTGGGTCCAAGCGCTGCTAATGCGGTCTGCCATGCCATTAGGATAAGTGCCAGACGTGCTTGTGTCGGGATAGGCTCCAAAGTTGAGCTCGTATTGCATAAACTCTTGAGAGAATATGCGTAAGTCGTTCTCCAGGGTACTGATAATTGCGTTTTCTCTGACTCGTTTGAAATAAGGAACAGCCAAGGCTGCTAATATTCCGATAATAGTGACCACCACTGCGATTTCGACGAGTGTAAATGCGGCTCGGTCTGAGCATGATTGTTTGTATCTTCTTAAAAGCACTATGTTTAAGCTATACGAATTGTAGTTTTTATAAAGGATAAATTAATTCCCTGCAGCGGATTCTTTGTCCTCAGAGAAGCCAAAGAGTTCGATTTTGAGTGAATGGGCTTTTTCTAAAATGCTGGCTTTATCAAGAATCAGGACACTGCCGCTTTCCAGCGCAGCGGTGCGAATGCCTGACTCATACATCACCTCTAGTGTGCGGTGGCCAAAGACTGGTACGTCAAAACGATAGTCTTGCCTTCGCTTCACAGTCTTTACGAAAATAAGATCGTCGGTCTTGAAAGTGCCTGCGCGACTCAGCATCGAATCAGTCCCTTCGTAAGCCTCGACCGCCAGCACAGTGCCGTGTCGCACGACAACACCCTGACCTACATCTAGATCTGCCATGCCTTTGGCGATACTGATGCCGTGCTCGATATCTCTTAATCCTGCCTTTAATTTGCCGGCAGTCATTAAGCCTTGGTTGGCAAGTTGATCATCCAGAAACGAGCGGGCATCGAGCATGGAGATATCGATGGCTTCAATCTCGTTGGCTATCGCACCGAAAATGGTTTCGGCATTTTTGATCTTTAGGCTATTGAGAATCTTTAGGGCTTTTAGATCTGGATGTAGGCCGTGGAACAGGCGTCGCGGTGTGATTTGTCCAGCCATGAGTGCATAACCACAATCGAGTTTCTTTAGTGATTTGAGTAGTTTCCCGAGCTGCCCGACCTTGATTTGGATGTGTTCATTCGCAGGGGTCGATTCGATCAACGCTGGCTCAGTCTCTCCTGCAAAAGACACGATTCGGAGCGGTAAGCCAGCAGCACGTATGCGTTCTGCTGTCAGTATCGGGTATCGACCCTTGCCGGCAATTAAAGCGATGGGGCGTTGAGCAAAGCTGTCTGGTAAGAATTGCGATAGGGACAGGGCGGGACTCATGGCAATAAGCTATTCGGGGTATTCGTAAGGCCGAATAACAGGCTGGTCGAAGTAAGTGGGCGATGCAATCAAAATTGGTCGAGGTGAATCGCCATCTTTACCTGCTTTAAAAAAGACCCGTTTGCTGGCGTTTTCAGTGGCTTGTGCGAATTCCTCAACTGCTTTGGGCTGTGAGCTGAGTGTCATGCTTTCGGTGATTTCGCCGAGCATGGCACTTTGTGCACTAATGCGAATGCTTTGCGGTTCGACGATTAATTCACGGTGCTTCCGGTCTGGGTATTTATAGGTAAGCAGGCCTGCGTAAGCGGTGATCTGAGCAGCCATATCAGTGTAGCGAATAATGCATGTAGCCGAGTGTACCTGTAATTCCCCTGTCGGCAGGAATACGCGCGCTTCTGAAAGCGGTGATAGGTTATTACTAACGACTGCAAGGTCTCCATCAATTAACCGTATCGAGAGGATGGATACAGATGGCTCGTAGGAGAGGCTTGCTCTCTTTTCGTTGAACGGTTGTTGGATGAAGATTTCGAATCGTACTGAAGAGTTTTCACCGATGCCAATGCCCATGCCATTCGACAGTGCTAGGAAGAGATGAGCGTTCTTGCCAGTTTCGACAGTACAGGCATTCAGATTTAGCGTATCGTGTAGTCTAGGCTGTGAGATTTGTGATTCGTCATCTTTGATCTGTATGCTGCCTTGAATGCTGGTCGCGACTGCGATTCCTTCGGCCATGTCCTCGGCATTCGAGTCGACCGCCCCGCCGAGGAAAATCCCTGCAGCGATGAGGCAAGAGAGAGTTTTCCAGCACGGCTTAGATTCGATATACATTAAACAGCTACGATGTTGACGATTTTGCCTGGCACGTAGATTTCGCGTTTGATGACTTTGCCGTCAATGTGAGCGCTAATTCTTTCGTGTGCCTTGGCAGTTGCGATCGCGTCGTCTTTGCAGACGTCGGCAGGAAGTTGGGCATCGCCACGGTATTTTCCATTCACTTGGAAGATAATTTTAATGGTGTCTTCCTTTAATTTACTTTCGTCAAATACTGGCCAACCTGCGGTTGCGATGCTGCCTGTATGGCCTAGAAAAAGCCAGAGCTCTTCGGCGATATGCGGCGCGAGTGGTGCGAGTAGTTTGATCAAGGATTCGACTGCGTCGAGCGTGAGCGCGTCGGCTTTACCGAGTTGATTGACGCAAATCATCATTTGCGAAATCGCAGTGTTAAAGCCGAGTGCCTCGTAGTCTTCGCTGACCTTTTTGATCGTGGCGTGCAGTATGCGATCCGTGTCGGCGTCGAGTTGCTCGGTCGTTCCAATCTTGGCCTGGCGTGTGCCGTCTTCGGCTACGACGAGGCGCCATGCCTTACGTAGAAAGCGGGCGATGCCTTCGATGCCCTTGGTATTCCATGGCTTCATTGCTTCAAGTGGGCCGAGGAACATCAGGTATAGGCGTAAGGCGTCGGCTCCGTAGTTGACCACGATACTCTCTGGGCTGACTACGTTGCCGCGACTTTTCGACATTTTCTCGCCGTCTTCGCCTAAAATGATGCCTTGGTGGAAGAGCTTTTTAAACGGCTCCGGATCGCTCACTACGCCAAGGTCGTAAAGCACATGGTGCCAGAAACGAGCATAGAGCAAGTGTAGCACCGCGTGTTCCGCGCCGCCAATATACAAGTCCGGATAGCCCCAATATTTTTCCTTTTCGGGGGCGATCAGTGCGTCCGTGTTTTTCGGATCCACGTAGCGCAGGTAATACCAGCACGAACCAGCCCATTGTGGCATGGTGTTGGTCTCCCGTGAGCCTGGTACCCAACCTTCGACGGGCGCGCTTGAAGTGGCTCCAGTTTTTGGATCGATATAGAGGTGTAGCCATTCCTCGGCTTTCGACAGTGGGCTCTGACCATCGGGCGACGGTGTGTAGCTCTCCACTTCCGGCAATGCCAAAGGCAGTGCACTCTCCGGCAGGGCAACGGCAAAGCGTAGTTCACCATCAATCTGGCAGCTGACGGGGCGCTCGACCGATTTAAGCGAGTCGTCCACTTTCGCATAATCGGCTTCGCTGACCCACACAATCGGAAAGGGCTCGCCCCAGTAACGTTGGCGTGAAAAAAGCCAGTCGCGCAGCTTAAAGTTGACCGTCGCTTCGCCGCGTTTCTCAGCGGCGAGTTGAGCGATTACCGCCTGTTTCGCACTTTCGGAGTCTTTACCGCTTTGCTCGCCTGAGTTAATTAAATCGCCAGGACCAGTGTAGGCTTCAGTCAATCCACCCGCGGCATCTTTTTCGGCGTGGCCGTTATCGTCGATGACTTGCACGATTTCGAGGTCGAATTCTTTGGCAAATTCAAAGTCGCGGGTGTCGTGCGCTGGCACGGCCATGATTGCTCCTGTGCCATAAGTCATCAGCACGTAGTCGGCCACCCAGATCGGGATTTCTTTGTCGCTGACCGGATTGATCGCCATCGCACCCGTCCATACCCCAGTTTTTTCTTTACTCAGCTCGGCGCGTTCCAGATCGGATTTGCTTTTCGCTTTTTCCGCGTAGGCGAATACGGCGTCGCTCTGCTCGGCTGTAGTAATTTGTGATAGCAGCGGATGCTCTGGCGAGATCACCATATAGGTCGCACCGAACAGCGTGTCTGGGCGGGTGGTAAAGACGCTAAGGTCTTCATCGTGGCCTGCGATGTCGAAAGTGATTTCGGCGCCTTCGCTGCGGCCGATCCAGTTTTCTTGCAGGCGTTTGGTGGAGTCGGGCCAGTCAAGGTCTTTCAGGCCCGCGATAAGCTTGTCGCCATATTCGGTGATACGGAGCACCCATTGGCGGATCGGCCGTCGCTCCACTGGGAAGCTGCCCCGTTCTGAGCGGGGGCCTTCGGGCGTGTTGAGCACTTCTTCATTGGCCAGCACAGTGCCGAGCTCGGGGCAAAACCAGACGGGTTTTTCGTCGACGTAGGCGAGACCCTTTTTGAACAGCTGCAAGAAGATCCACTGTGTCCACTTATAGTAGCCGGGATCGGTGGTGTTGACCTCGCGCGACCAATCATAAGCGAATCCGAGCTGGCGGAGCTGTGTCTTAAAGTGCGCAACATTTTGCTTGGTGGTGTCACGCGGGTGCCGGCCAGTCTTGATCGCATATTGCTCAGTCGGCAGGCCGAAGGCGTCCCAGCCCATCGGGTGGAGCACATTAAAGCCCTTGGCTTTTTTATAGCGCTTCAGCGCATCGCTGGCGGTGTAGCCTTCGGGGTGACCAATATGTAAGCCCGCCCCGGATGGGTAGGGGAACATATCGAGGATGTAGAAGGTCGGCTTGTCTTCAAAATCCTTTGCGTTGTAAGTTGCGTGTTGCTCCCAAAAATCCTGCCATTTTGGCTCGATTGCGGAAAAGTCGTAGTCTGTGGTCAGTGTTGCCATGTTATAGAAAACCGCGGATTTAGAAGGTTCGTTTGCAGTCAGTCAATATTGCAAAGCGCCGAGTCGCGCTGATTCTAATCGTGCGATTGGGCAGATTAGCTTGATATTTTAAGCAGGCGTCTTTACAGATGGAATCTGCCATATGCGTATTCGAGCCCCATTAATTTTTTTTATCGCCCTAGCATTTGTAATGACCGTCGTATGCTTACGGGGTGAAATATCGGCAGTGGATGCATATAATAAGCAGGAGAAAAACCTGTCGCAAAAGCGCTTCGAACAGAAATCTTGGTCGGGCAATCAGAAGTCTGATTTGATGCAGGAGTCGTTTCCCTTTAAGCAATGGGACTCACATTATTCTTCACTCGGCTCGAAAAAATCGAATATTTCGCTAACAGAATCCAAAGATAAAAAGCGCTTTAAGTCTGAAATAGTCGAGTTTGACACTAAATCGATGGATATTTCCAAGTGGAATGGACGGCTGGCCGACCTCGAGCGTCAAGCCCAGATTAGTACAAATTCGACTGTGAAGAAGATAGAGAATAAACGCATGTATGACAGGATGCTGAATAAATCAAAGAGTTTTGCGCAGACCGGAGAAACACTGTCGCTGCGCGAGATCAATCGCTTTCAGTTTCGACAAAATCGCGCCGATACTGCCGTGCCCGTTCGAGCAGCTGGCGGCGAGGATGGTTCCTGAGTGTCGATCTTCGTGTTTTTTTGGCTCAGCCCACATCGTAGATATTGACGCTGAGGCTCGCCTTGTGGGCTCTAACGTATCCGAGCGGAATACCCACTTATTGGCGAAATCGTCATCATCACATACAGGTGAGTAGACAAAAAAACCCGCGAGTGTTTCGCGGGTTTTAAAAAGTGGCGGAGAAGATGGGATTTGAACCCATGGAACCCTTTTGAGGTTCACTTCTTTAGCAAAGAAGCGCTTTCGGCCACTCAGCCACTTCTCCATACCAATACGGAGGAAGAAAGCGGGCTGAGCGCGAAGATCAATCCTTATTTTCAGAGAATTTAAGAAACTCACCGAATCACTGAAAATACTGGATATTCCGCAGACGTGCGGAGGGGTTTAGATGATTTTTTGCCACCACTTCTTTTCGGGTGCGATCCATGCCTTGACGATTTCGGGGTGGGCGAGCATCCAGCTCCGGGTGATCGCTTCTGGACTGCTTTTTCCGTGATGGACTTCAAGTAGCAGTGCATTGAGTTGATTCTCAGTTATAGCAAAGCGTTTGAGAAAACGATCCGCTTCGGGCAGGTCTTTGCCAAACCCAGGCCGAGCAAATTTGCGAATGCCGTCGGGTTGATAGACGTTTCTCGTGTCGATCAGCATTTTCAAGTCGTAGCGCGCGAAGATCCAGTGTGGCGTCCATCCGGTGATGAGAATCGGCTTCTTGGCTGCGATGGCTTTGCCCAGTTCGACAGCCATCTCCGTAGTGCCAACGTGAAGCTGAGTGAAATTGAGCTTATACTCTTCGATTGCGGCATTGGTCATCTTTGTCGTGCCAGAGTCCAGCTCGATGCCGATTATGTTACCGCCAAATAGCGCGCGGTTTTCATTGAGTTGATTGATGTTAGTGACGTTGACGTAAGCGGGCACTGCAAGGCCAAGGCGAGTTTTTTCGATGACGGTGCCGAGTCGCTCCAGCTCGAAAGAGTGCTTCTTCCAATACGATGCTTGCGTAAAAGGGAGCCATGCGTTTAGATAGACGTCTTGTTCTCCCGCTGCCACGGAATCAAAAATAGCCTCAGTTTCTGCGAGTTTGAGTTCGACTTGATGCCCCATTTTTTCCTCCAAGACTGCAGCTGCCAGATGCGACAGCACCACGCCTTCAGGCCAGTCTGTATAAGTGATTTTGATGATATTCGCGAATGTCGGCAGTGCGCATAGGATGCAGGTGAGGGCAATCGCTGTGGTTTTCATATTTGAGTAGATTGCATAGA
>JAFMHF010000114.1 GCA_017854655.1 Puniceicoccaceae bacterium
GGGCGACTCGCCCTCCTTTGCAGCAACTAGGGTCCATGTGGGCGAGTCGCCCTCTTTTTGCAACAACTGGGGGTCAATGTGGGCGAGTCGCCCACACTCCTATCGCGGTCAATGGTTCAAGCACCCCCACCACGTGGGCCCTTTCCCTCCGAAATAAAATGGGCTGTCGTTTCAATCGAAACTTACCCACTCATCGACGATGAGCCAAAAAAAGCCCGCGAATCATCGCGGGCTTTAGAAATTGATTCGGCAACAAGCGGATCAGTCCTCGCCATCTTCGCCAATCGCTTCAACTGGGCAGCCTTCGAGCGCTTCCATGCACAGTGCGATGCCCTCGTCGTCATTCGCCTCGGGTTGCTTGTGCACAAAGGAATACCCTCCGTCTTCGTTACGGGTGAAGAAATCCGGAGCAGTTTCGCGGCACAGATCACAGTCAATGCATTGCTCATCAACATAGAACTTCCCCTTAACATTTTCCGGCCATTTTTCGTCTAATTCTGCCATGCTGCGAAAATTGATACTTTCTGTTGCGAGTCAAGCGGGAAGCCCGCCGAGACTCATTTGCTTCAAATCATAAGCTTCGATTGCAATTCGAGTAGAATCCCTATTTCTTGTGATACTCGTATACACGGGAACGCGCTGCTTTCAATGCGGTCTAGTAGTATGCGAAACCATTTACGTTTAAATTTCTATGCTCTACGACCGCCCGTATATGCGCCAAGCCCCTGAGGCTGTCGCCAAGCAGACCAGCGCAGTGACGATCCTCCTCATTGTGACGATCAGCATTTTTGTGCTCCAGCAAGTACTGAATGTCAGTTTCCCGGGAACTGGGGGTCGTCAGAATTCGTTTCTCACTGACTGGTTTGCATTGAGCGCAGACAACTTCAAAGACCTCAAAGTCTGGACCGTCTTCAGCTATGCTTTTCTGCACAGTACCACGACGATTCTGCACATTCTGGGTAATATGCTGGGCCTGTTTTTTATCGGTCGAATTCTGGAGCCCATGCTCGGGAAACAACAATTTCTGATCCTCTATTTTAGTGGTGCAGTGGTCGGAGCACTTACTTATCTGCTGTTTCATTTTAACGGCAATAATACCGTCGTCGGCGCCTCAGCAGCAGTGTTTGCGCTCCTCGCTTTCTTTTGTCAGCGCCACCCCGAGCAGCCTATTACGCTGCTGCTGTTTTTCATTATTCCATTAACCGTTAAACCAAAGTGGCTCTTTTGGGGACTCCTAGGCTACTCTATCTACGCACTAATCTTTACCGAACTGAGCGGCACTGCACACGTCGCGCATTCCGCGCATCTCGGCGGCTTCCTCGTAGGCGTGCTCTACTTTCGCTTTGTCTACAATGGCAACTCCTCCTTTACTGCGACTCGCAAGCGGCCAAGTATCGAAATGCCGGAATGGTTTAAGCGCCGTAACAAGACCGCGGCTCAGACCAGCTATCAAGTGAATCGGCCGACAGCGAGCAACCAAGACCTGCAGAAAGAGGTCGATCGTATTTTAGATAAAATCAATGCCTCTGGCTTTGGCTCGCTCAATCCTGCAGAAAAAGCGACCCTCGACCGAGCTAAGGACATCCTTAGTAAATAATCACAGCTGCGGCGCGCCGCAACGCCACATATTTCTCTAGACACTTACCTACTTGTTAATGACTTCTACATTTACTACGATTGCCCGCCTTGGCTGTTTCACAGTCGCCGCTCTCACGCTCCAAGCCCCTGCTTACGCTGGATTTGAGCAGACCAAAGAAATGGCGGACCAAACCCGCTGGGTGATGAACACCATCAATTCCCGCCATTATCTACACGGCAAGATGGAGAAGCTCAACGGCACCGAGATCGTCGAGGCCTTCACCGAATCGTTCGACTATGGCCGCATGTATTTCCTGCGTAGCGAGGTCGATGACTTCGTCTTCCGCTTCGGCAATGCGATGGAAGACTTCCTACAGAAAGGCAACCTCTACGCAGCCTTCGAAATCTACGCAGCCTATCAAGCCAATGTCCAAGACCGCACCGATTGGGCTTACCAACGACTGACCCAAGACTTCGATTTCAGCCTAGACGAAAGCTTCACCCCCGACCGCCGCGAAGCGAAATGGCCCGCCACTGAGGCGGAGAGCAACGACCTATGGGAGCGCCGCTTAAAGTACGAAGTTCTTAACGAGCTTCTTTCACTCGCCGGCGAAGAAGAGGAAGAACAGCTCGAATATGGAGAAACAAAGAATCCTGACAACGTTGAAGACCAAAAAGACGACAGCTTTGACCCTACCAAGATTCAACGCCTGCTCGAAGATCCCGAGTTTATGGTCGAGACGCTCGACGCTGCGCGCGAGAAGATCCGCCGCCGCTACGAGCGCAACCTCACCTACATCGTCGATCGCGAAGCTGCCGAAGTCCAAGAGTCCTTCATCAATGCGATGACTCAGCTGTTTGATCCACACTCCAGCTTCCTCTCCGCCGATACACTTGAAAGCTTCAACTCTGCGGTGCAGAACTCGTTTGTTGGGATCGGTGCCCTGCTTCAAGACGACGACGGCATTTGCACCATTAAACAAATCCTTCCCGGTGGTCCCGCCGAAGAATCTGGCCTCCTGCATGACGAAGATAAAATCCTCGCCGTGGCGCAGGGTAAAGACGGTGAATTTGAAGACGTCGTTGATATGCAGCTGCGCTACGTCGTGCGCAAAATTAAAGGCGAGAAAGGCACCATCGTGCGCCTCCTCATTCGCCCGGGCTCCGCTGGCGATCCATCTGTGCGCAAGGATATTTCGATCACACGCGGCGAGGTCAAACTCACCGCCAACCTAGCATCTGCCAAGTTAATCGACATTCCGACAGCCGCTGGCGAACTCATCCCTGTTGGTGTCATCGAGCTACCCTCTTTCTATGGTAACATTGGTGCCGGCGGGACGTTGACCACCACTGCTGGCGACGTCACCGAACTCCTCAAAAAGCTAAGTGCCGCTGGGGCACAAGGCATCATTCTTGACCTTCGCATGAATGGCGGCGGCCTGCTCAGTGAAGCGGTACGCGTAGCCGGGTTGTTCATCCCCATCGGCCCCGTCGTGCAAGTGCGTAACCCCGACGGTCGCACTGACGTGCTCTCCGATCGTGACCTCAACCTCGAATGGAGAGGTCCGTTGATCGTACTGACTTCACGCTTCAGCGCCTCCGCCTCGGAAATTGTCGCTGGTGCGCTGCAGGACCACGGTCGTGCGCTCATTGTCGGTAATACTTCGACGCACGGCAAAGGCACCGTCCAGGAAGTGTACCACATGAACACTCGCCCCGCGTTTTCTTGGTTCCAAAATGCCGCGGAGCCGCAGGCTCGGCCCGTCGCCTCCAAAATCACCATTAAGCAATTCTACCTGCCCGGCGGCAGCTCCACTCAGCTAAAAGGCGTGCCCTCGGACATCGCCTTGCCTTCGGTGAATGAATTTCTACCCATCGGTGAATCCGATCTACCACATGCTCTAGCTTGGGATGAAATCCCCGAAGTCGACTGGTTCAACGATTGGAAGAAACTCCAGATATCGAGTCCCGAAGAACCCACATTGAAGACCGCGCTCGCTCAAAATAGCACGGCGCGCCAAGCGAGCCTAGCAGAATTTGCATTCCTTAAGGAGCAAATCGAGTGGCGCAAAGCACGCTATGAGGAGAAAGCGATATCGCTCGACCTCGAGCAGCGCATTGCTCGCAAGATCACAGATCGGACGTACATCGACAGCATGGACGATACCTACGAGACACTCCGCGAGACGAACTACGTCGAAGAAGAATTTATTCTGAAAATTGCTGAAGAACAAGATACTCTCTCGAAGCAGAACCTGCTCGAGACAGGAGAAGCTGAGGCTGCATTGGCTGCCGAAAAAGCTGCGAATGACATAGCAGCGGGCATCGTAGCAGTCGAACCCGACCAAAACGAAGCAGTCGAAGAAGAAGAGGAAGAAGACAAGCCAGACTTCGACATCTACCTGCGCGAAAGCGCCCGCATTATGGCCGATTGGATCGAAATTGAGGCTAGCGACAACGCCGCAGTCACCGCGACCAAGGTCGCGGTATCAGCTCAAGCATTGTAG
>JAFMHF010000115.1 GCA_017854655.1 Puniceicoccaceae bacterium
GACGAGACACGATCCGTGCCGTAGCGCATGCCGTCCATATCCATGTGCATGGTGCGGTAGGACATCATCCAGCCAGATTTGGCGTGGGTGTGATCGCCCATCACGGAGATCGGCGCGTGTTCATCGGGACGTCCCTGATAGCTGTCGTCGGTCGCGCAGCAAACGAATCGCGGGGCGTTGGTAAAGGCAGCGCTGGTGACTGCAGTGAAAGTAGAAAGAAGAAGTATGTGTTTGGTAAATGTGTGCATGGTGTTGCTCGTTGTTTAGCTGAGTGCTCGCAAATGCGATGATGCCTCTTTGTGGCGTCTGAGCTTGCTCAGGCTTTTCTGCGGGTGGGCGGATCAGGTTTTATGCGGGCCCGAGCAAGCTCGGACGCCACGAATGAGCAGACGACATGTAGGTCGTCACTTTCGCCCGCAAAGCGACAAGAGTGTCGCTTCTACTTTTGAATACAGCTCGTTAAACGAGTCGCGGCGGTGGGGTGGGCACGCGTGGGTGCCGCATTGGTGGTGCCAGTTCGACCATACTGCGCTTGGCAGCTATGAAATGTGTGGGTGCGAACGTGATGCGCGGTGTTTGGCCGAGCATGAGCTTTAGGCTCTTGGTTTCACTGGTTCGCTGAGTCGGAGTGGATTCTTGCTCGGTATCGACTGCGGTGATGATTTTACAGAGTTCGCAGGGGCGGTCGCCGCCAAACGTTTCGGCAAAGGCTTGCTCTATACTACTTTCTTGCGAGTAACTCGCGACCATCCAGCTCCATGCGCCCAACTGCAGCAGTAACTGTGGCCCAGTTAGGAGCCAGCAGCAGCAAAGCAGTAGTGAGAGCCGACCGAATCGGCGTATGAAGGTGAGCAGGTGCAAGGTGGGAAGAGCTTAGACTAGAAACTTGAGAGCTGAGGTGGGAAACCCGAGAGTGGACTTAATGGTTCAATTCGTATTCAAGCGTCTCGCCGTCGTGCACGATGGTGACGTGGTTCTGGCCGTCGGCTTTTTGGGTGGCTTCGGTGCGGCCAATAATTTGTGCGGGAATGCCGAAAGCTTCGCTCTTGGCGATGATGCCGGCAGCGGCCTCAGGCTCGCAAAAGATCTCCATACGGTGCCCCATGTTATAGACGCGGAACATTTCTTCGGAGCTGGTGCCGCTGGCTGTTTGGATTGCTTTGAAAATCGGTGGGATCGGCAGGAAGTTGTCCTTGATGTGGTGTACGCCAGTGCCGAAACGAATGCACTTGGTTTGACCGCCGCCGGAGCAGTGCACCATGCCGTAGATGTTGTCGCGGTCTTCTTCTAAGAGCTGCTTGATGATCGGCGCGTAGGTGCGGGTCGGGCTCATGATCGCGTCGCCGACTGTCATGTCGGAGTCGGGCAGCATGTCGGTCATCTTGTAAGGGCCGCAGTAGAGATATTGCTTGTCGGTCGTGGGATCGACGGTTTCGGGGTATTTCTCGAGGTAGTAAGGGCTGAGCAAGTCGTGGCGTGCGCTGGTCAGGCCGTTGCTGCCAATCCCAGAGTTCTCGAAGGTTTCGTAAGTGGCTTGGCCTGCTGAGGCGAGGCCGACGATGGCGAGGCCTGGCTTGACCTTGGCATTATCGACCACGTCTTTGCGGTCCATGACCACGACCGCGCAGGAATCGACGGTGACGGTGCCAGTGAGGTCGCCGACGTCGGCTGTTTCGCCGCCGCCGCTGTGGACGCCGACGCCATAGTCACGCATGGTGGCGAGGAAGTCTTCGGTGCCGGAAATGAGTTGGCCGAGTGCTTCGCCGGGAATGGCGCGGGCGTTACGGTTGACCGTGCTGGAAATGAGGATGCCATTGATCGCGCCGACGCAGAGCAGGTCATCGATGTTCATCACGAGGCTGTCTTGGGCGGTCTTGCGGAAGCCGGTCGGGTCGCCTGTCTCTTTGTAATGCAGGTAGGCGAGTGTGCTTTTGGTGCCAGAGCCGTCCGAGTGGATGATATTACACTTGTCTGGATTACCCGTCAGGATGTCTGCGCCGATCTTGCAGAAGGCACCGGGAAAGACGCCGCGGTCGAGCTTATCCACGACGGCGTGGACTTCGGACTTGGAAGAGGAGACGCCGCGTTGGGCGTAGCGATCATTGGAATTGCTCATGATAGGTTTAGGAAAAAGGTGAACCGTTAATTTACGTTAATTAGCGTTAATTTTTTAATGACTGAAAATATGTGGGATGGAAAGTGGCTGGGATGGCAATAATGCGGAGCTATCATGGGTTTAGGGTGACTTTGCGCCATTGTAAACTTGGATGCTTGAAATTTATGATAAGGCCTATGGTTTTCTTGGTGATTCGGAGGTAACTAAGCATTTGTCCGAGTTCGTAGTCAGCTATGGTTTCGATTACTTTGGTGTCGACCACTAAGATATCTTCAATTTCGAGGTCGGGAATATACTCATCGACCTTTACGTCACGATAGACCACGGGGTATCGAGATTGTTGACTATACGGAATCCCTAAATGTTCGAGTTCAACTATGAGTGCTCGTTCATAAGTTTTTTCGCGCAGTCCGTAGCCAATCTCGCTGTGGACTCTCATGGCGGCTCCAATGACCTTATGAATCAATTCGTTTTGCTCGTTCTCATTCATTTAGATTAACGTTAATTAACGTAAATTAACGGTTCAAATAACCACGAGTTTCGGTGCTTCGAGTTTGGCGATTTCGGCCATAATGCGTCGAGAGGCTTCGAGGTAGCGCTCAGGGTGTTCTTTGCCGGGGTCGATTTCGTCGACTGTCATTGGCGGTCCGTAGGCGATGTGGATTGAACCGCCGAGGGATGGCAGTTTGTGTTGACGCCCGTAAGCTTCAAAGGTGCCGAAGATCCGCGTCGGGATCACAGTGGCCTTGGATTTACAGGCAATCATGCCGGCGCCGGGCTTGGGCTCGGCGAGCTGACCATCGGCCGAGCGGGTGCCTTCGGGGTAGATCGCGACCGCGCCTTTATTTTTCAGCGCCTTAAAGATGGCTTTGAGCGATTTGATATCGGCGTTTTCGCGGGCGACCGGAATGGTGTCGAGTTTGTGCAGTGCTTTGCCGAACCACCCTTTGTAGAGGGTGTCACGAGCGAAGTAATTGAATGGGCGATGCACTTGGGCGCCGATCGCAGGTGGATCGTAAAAGCTGATGTGGTTGGCGGCGAAGATCGCACTCCCAGTCAGCGGCACGCCGCTCATCCCTGAAGTAGAATAGTCGTAAAACGTGCTAAAAAACCAGTCTGCAATGACGCGGACACATTCGTAAAAAGGTGGGGTTGTTGGGCGTGGGTTGGACATGATACGGCTGCGCCGTGATGGCTAATTAGTGATGAATAATAGTGAATGGCTAAATTTAGGCGGTGATGATTCCGCAGATGTGCTCGACGACGCCTTCGAGGGGCAAGGGCCCAGTGTCGACGCGGATGGCCCCTTCGGGGCAGACGAGCGGCGCGGCTTTACGTTGGCTGTCGAGTTTGTCGCGTTCGGCGATGGAGTCGGTCTGGCCGTCCTTCGCACGTCGAGCCGCGCGGGTGGCTTCGTCGGCAAATAGGAAGAAACGGAAGTCTGCACTAGGAAAAATGATGGAGCCGATGTCGCGGCCTTCCATAATCAGGCCGCTAAACTCGGCTTGATCGCGAGCGACTTGAGCTTGGCTGCGTTGATAGTTGAACAGGAATTCGCGGACAGATTCGATCGCGGCAAACTTGGAGACGTTGGCATTGACCTGGGGGGAGCGGATGTCGGCATCGGCAGGCACGTCGCCGTTGATGCTCAAAAGGGCGCTGCGACCTTTAATGGTGGTGTCGAGTTTGAGCGATTTAAGCACTGTGGGAATTACATCTGGTGCCTCTGGGTCGGCGCCAGCATCGAGCAGCGCGAAGGTCAGCGTGCGGTAATGCGCGCCAGTATCGACGTGCATGAGGTTGAGGCGCTCGGCAATGGCGCGGGAGGTCGAGGATTTCCCCGTGGCCGCGCCGCCATCAACGGCGATAATATTAAATCCTGAACGATCTGACATACTTGCTTAAGAAATGCTGTTCTGAGCAAGGCGACAAGACCGGATTCGACGAAGTGGCTACTTCGCCTCGC
>JAFMHF010000044.1 GCA_017854655.1 Puniceicoccaceae bacterium
TCTCAATCAAATTGAAGTCGGCATAAAGTTAATTCAACGCGCGGATGTCAATGCTTTGTCATCGGAAAATACATATTTTTTGGGCGTTTTTAGGATGAGGTTGCCAGCTGTTAGGAATGCGCGAATTGTCGCTGCAGCTGAATCGGGCAGGGATGTGCGTATTTCTGCGGTTTTTGGGCTTTGCTCGCCGCAAGTATCCCGTTTTCGTGCTTGTTTCGTGGGGGGAAGCTGTTTTCATCGCGCGTTTTCTCATGAAGCGAACACATAACTGCTCCCAACTCCGTAATTCTGACACTGGTTCCACCGTAACGCTTAGCGGCTGGGTGGATTCCGTCCGTGACCACGGCGGTATTCTATTTGTTGATCTCCGCGATCGCGAGGGTTTGACCCAAATCGTTCTCGATCCATCGAATCATGGCTTAGAGTCTCAGTTCGGCTCAATCAAGCCGGAGTCGGTGATCTCTGTGACTGGTAAGGTCGATCAGCGCTTTGGCGGCACTTCGAATGCGAAGCTCGCCACCGGCGAGATCGAAGTCCACGCCTCGGAGCTGGAAATTTTGAATGTCTCAAAGACGCCGCCATTCCCCATGGATGATTCGGCGGACAAGGTCGGCGAAGATTTGCGCATGACCTATCGTTACCTCGACCTGCGTCGTGCCACCAACACGAAGATGTTGAAGATGCGCCACGCGACCAGCCGTGCGATCCGTAACTATCTGGATGATCAGGCGTTCATCGAGGTCGAGACACCGATGCTATTTAAGAGTACACCTGAGGGTGCGCGTGAGTTCCTGGTGCCGAGCCGCATGAATCCGGGTGCTTTCTATGCGCTGCCGCAATCGCCGCAGCAGTATAAGCAAATGCTGATGGTTGCTGGTGTGGAGCGTTACTATCAGTTGGCGCGTTGCTTCCGCGATGAAGATTTGCGTGCTGACCGTCAGCCAGAATTCACTCAAGTGGACATCGAGCTGTCATTCATCGACCGCGAAGACATGTATGCGTTGATCGAAGGTCTGATGACTAAGGTCTGGAAGGACGTGATCAATGTAGACATCCAGGCACCGTTTTTGCGCATGAGCTACTTCGATGCGATGAATCGCTTCGGTGTGGATAAGCCTGATATGCGCTTTGACATGGAGCTGCAGGATTGTGGTGGAATTTTCGCGAAGTCTGGTTTCAAGGTATTCTCTGGTGCGATCAAGTCGGGCGGTGCTGTGAAAGCTGTAAACATGAAGGGCCTTGCAGACCTCACTCAAGGTGAGCTGCGTAATCTCGAAGATACTGCTAAGACACTCGGTGCCAAGGGCCTCGCCTTCATCAAGTGTGAAGGTGGCGAGTGGAAGTCGCCGATCGTGAAGTTCTTCTCAGACGAGGAGAAGGCGGCGTTGACCGAGGCGTTGAAGATCGAAGATGGCGACATCGTCTTCTTCGCTGCCAGTGAGTGGGAGCGTGCCTGCACGATCCTCGGCCGCGTGCGTTTGGATGCGGCTCAGCTGCTGGTGAAACGCGGGAAGCTGACAATCGACCCGAACGATTACAAATTCCTCTGGGTGATTGAGTTTCCGTTGATGATTTTTGATGAAGAGGCTGGTCGCTACGTTTCGTCGCACCACCCATTCACTTCGCCTGTGGTGGAGGACATTCCACTGCTGGACTCCGATCCGAAGAAGGTGCGTGGTCAGCACTATGACCTCGTGCTGAACGGTGTGGAGCTCGGCGGCGGTAGTATTCGTATCCATCAGCCTGAGTTGCAGAAGAAGGTTTTCGAAGAGGTGCTGCAGATTCCGCAAGATTTGGTTGAGAGCCGTTTCGGGTATATGCTGAAGGCATTTGAATATGGCGCACCGCCGCATGGCGGGATCGCTTTTGGTTTAGACCGAATGGTGACAATCTTGACGCAGCGCACCAGTATCCGCGACGTCATCGCTTTTCCAAAAAACCAAAAAGGACAGGAAATGATGACTTCGAGCCCTGGCATTGCGACACCAGAGCAGTTGCGTGATTTGCACGTGAAGGCGGTATTGCCAAAGCAGGATGAGCCTAAGGCTTAAACTCTTTTCAATAAAAGTTTACTTTCAACTGGAACCCGGACGCAGATCCGGGTTTCTTTTTACCCAAGCTGCTATGTTATCTAAATCCTTACTTCGTTCGATTGCTGGCCTTTTGTGTGTTTGCACACTGCAGGCGCAGATGACGCCCAGTGCGCCAGTGCAAAATTTCCGGCTTCCTCGATTTGGTGAGAATGGTTATACGCAGTGGGTGCTGCAGGGGGGCAAGGGGATCTATGACAGTGCTGAGCAGATTCGGATCGAAGACATGGCGCTGCGCGTCTATTCGGGTGACGAACGTATGGCACTGGAAATGACCATGGATAGCCCAGAGGCGACGCTGCTCACTACCGAGAGTCGTGCGGTGTCGGACGGGCCGATCGAAATCGTCGGGGCGAATTTTAAAGTGTCGGGCGTGGGCTGGACGTGGAACGGCCTGACCAAGGAAATCGAGGTGAAGTTTGATGTGGTGGTGGAGTTTACTCAAGGCATGGCAGGTATGCTCACTGGTGCGGTTGCCCCAGAGGGGGCCGCGGTAGAGCGGACTGAGATCCACAGTCGTAGGCTATTGTTGCAAACCACTGCGGACGCTTACCATTTCACATTTACCGATTCGGTGCATGCCGCCTCAGGTGAGATGAATTTGAAGTGTGAAGTACTGATGGCGATTGCCGATGCGCCGCAGGGTAAGCAGAGCGATGGCTCCACCGTTGGGGGTGGGACAATCGACTCGATTCGTCAGCTGATTGCGACCGATCAAGTCGAGATTCAGCAAGGCGGCCACGTATTGAAGGCCGGCCATGCCGAGTTCAGGCTGCGTGAGCAGGCAGCTGAATTTACAGGTAACCCAGAAATATGGGCTGCTTCGGGTGCATATTTGAGTGGCGCGAAGATTCGAAGTGAGGAAGGACTAGTTTTTGTCACTGGTGATGCGGACAACAATGGTCGTGCACAATTGATCGTATCGCAAGCGGAAGGACTTGGGGTTTTGGGCGCTCAGGTCGAGAGTACGGAGACGATTGTACTGGCCGATTCGATCACGATGCGCGAGTTGGACGCGGGTAATCAATTTCTCTTTGTTGGTTCGGTGGAAGTGATGTCAGGTCTGATGATGATGTATTCAAACCAGTTAACGTTGTTTGCTGACCAGCCTGCAAAGGATGCGGCCGACACCACCACTGCCGCGCCTGAGCAGGTCGCAGGTGATGCTGAGATACTGAAAGTCGGAGAAGTGCGTCGAGTGGAGGCAGTCGGAGCCGTGCGTATTGAGCAGGACAACAAAGTTGCGACCAGTGACCAGGCGATTTTTTATCCGCAAGAGGAACGCGCAGAACTTATTGGCTCTCCGCGAGTGACTAATGGCGAGGTGATCATTACTGGCGATCGTATCGAGCTCAAGCCAGGCACCGCTGTAGTCCACAGCGATACGGATAAGCGCGTAAAAGTTGTTCTACCAGAGATAGCTGATTTGGGCTATGGTACAATGCCGGTACTGACATTGCAGTCGAATCAGAAGCCTCAGGCACCACCAACCCCGCAAGCGCCAGGGAGTGAAACAGTGGTACAATCGAAAACGCTGCGCATGATTGAGGGGACTGAAAAGACGCTCTTTCGCTTTACCGATTCGGTCTCGGTGAGTGGCACGAATTTACACGCGCTTTGCGGGCGTTTAGATGTCACTGCCGTTGCTGTGCAAGATGCTGAGGCGAAGGAATCGCAGATGTCCGTGCAGACAATTGAGGCATTTGATAATGTCGAGTTTAAGCAAACAGGTCGTGTGGCCACTGGCGATAAGGCGACGATTTACGCGATGGAAGGCAAAGTAGTGCTAGATGGCAATGTTGTGGTGACAGATGATAGCGGTAAAGTCACTGGGCAGCGCATGACATTATTACAGGGCCAACGCCGCGTCATTGTCGAAGGCGATCGTGCCACTGGCAAACGCGCGACGATGACATTGCCAGAAATAAAGCCTCGCGCGGAGTAATTTTTCGCAGGATTGGATTGCGGTGTGTTGATCAAGCAGTTTTGCTTTGGGCAATATGGATGATGCTTCAGTGCCTTCGAAGATTGAAACCCGCGAGCTAGTTCGGGAATATGGAAAACGTCGCGTTGTAAATGGCGTGAACATAAACGTCAGTGCGGGCGAGATCGTCGGTCTGCTGGGGCCGAATGGGGCGGGTAAGACGACGACCTTCTACATGGTGGTGGGATTGATCGCAGCGACCTCTGGGCAAGTGTTTCTCGATGGTGAGGATCTGACGGCGTTGCCGATGTATCGTCGCGCACGGCGTGGCATCGGCTATCTGCCGCAGGAAGCCTCGGTCTTTCGAAAGATGACTGTGGAGCAAAACATCCGCGCGATCGCTGAGACCTTGCCGTTGAGCAAGGCCGAGTGTGAGGCGTCGGTTGAAGAACATCTGACGGAACTCGGCTTACAGCATCTGGCCGATCAAAAGGCTTACACTTTAAGTGGTGGTGAACGTCGGCGTTTGGAGATTTCTCGAGCGCTAGTTACACGACCTAAGTTTTTGCTGATGGATGAGCCTTTTAGTGGGGTCGACCCAATCAGTGTGAGTGAGGTGCAGAAGATCATCGTACAGCTCAAGCAGCGCGGGATCGGAGTGCTGATCACGGACCATAATGTGCGCGAGACGCTACGCATCGTCGATCGTGCCTATCTGCTGCATGAGGGTGCGGTTCTCAGTGAAGGAACTGGTGACTTTTTAATTAATGATGCCAAAAGTAAGGAATTCTATCTTGGTCAAAACTTTAATATGTAAGCGGAGGAGCTTTACCCCATGCCCATTCAGCAGAAAAACAACGCGAAGTTCATCGAGTCAGTCTCCGTTCGAGAGTTTTATGATTCTTTTAAAGAGCCGCTTGAGCTCGATCTAGTCGCCGGTGGCGCGGGTTTAAATAAGACCATCCGTGAGCGTAGCTTGAATCGGCCAGCCTTGGCTTTGACTGGCTACTTTAAGTTTTTTGCTCGCAGACGCATTCAGCTGCTGGGCGCAGGAGAGATGGCTTATCTGCGTGATCTGGGGCAAGATGAGGAAGCCCGTGTGCTCGGCGAGATGTTTAAGCGTAAAGTGCCCTGTATCGTAGTTTCGAGAAATTTAGCACCTTCGAAGATTATGAAAGCATTGGCGGACGAATATGCGACGCCGTTGATTCGATCGCCGCAGAAGTCTAAAACATTTACCACTGAAGCAACCTTGTTGCTGGAAGAGAAGTTTGCTCCACGTACGCATATTCATGGTACGCTGTTGGACGTCCGTGGCATCGGCACCTTGATTTGCGGAGAGAGTGGGGTGGGTAAGAGTGAGTGTGCACTGGCGCTGATTGAGCGTGGGCATAGCTTGGTGGCGGACGATTTAACCCATGTCAAACGCTTGAGCGATCGAGAGCTGCTGGGCACCTCATCGGAATTGAGTCGCGGCTACATGGAATGTCGGGGCCTCGGCATCATCAACATTGCCGAGTTATTCGGCGTGCGTTCGGTGCGCTTGAATAAACGCATCGATGTGATCATCAATTTCATTAATTGGACTAGAGGAATGAATGAGGACCGCACTGGCCTCGAAGAGAACCATCTCGAGGTGCTTGGCATGCAGGTGCCGCTAATCGAGATTCCGGTTCGCCCCGGGCGGGATATGGCGCGACTCGTTGAAGTGGCTGCAATGATGCGCTCCTTGAAGCAAATGGGCCATGATTCTGCCGCTGAATTCAACGAGCGGCTGATTGCTCACATGGCGAAAGGCGGCAAATAATAAATTCGTATCTCTAAAAAAAGTTTAATCATACATAGCGTTTTAATAAATAGTCAATTTTATGCCTCTCGAATTGTGGAAATCGCGCTTTTACAGTGATTAACAAAAGTGTCACAGTCTTGTGACACTTATCGCAAAAAATGCCTAAGAAGTTATTGGGAATACATTGTGAATAACTTGTGGAGAAGTTGACCTTGCCAAGTGCATTCGAGTGCCGCTTTTTCATTTCCAAGAGGGTTCAATTTGCTTATGTTACTGCTAAACCTTCGTCCTTTTCATCATTAATATTCCTTCTTTTACTTTTTTTTTATAGTTTTCAAGTCACTGTCTTTCAGTTGTTTATCATCTATTTGAGCCGTTTTACCCCCGATCTTTAACGTCTTTTTAGTGGAATTTAGCCACGAGTCTTTTTTTTTACCCAAATAATGCGCATCACGCTCCCAGCCACACTGTGACTCGCACTGTTAATAAACTTTTTATTTTTCAATTCTAATGTCTGATTCAATTATCGCTCTTTCTCTTTGGGAAAGCGTCAATCAAGAGCTTAAAAACCTCTTTCCTCAGGACCTCTATGATATGTGGTTTGAGGAACTTAAATGCACACAAGAATCTGATGCAAAGCTGGTGCTCACCGCGCCCAACGAATTCAATGCCATTTGGATTGAGAATAATTATTTGGATATTATCTCCCAGCAGGCCCGTAGTTTTGCGGGTACGGCGGTGACGGTCGTTGTCGAAGTCGCTAAAGAGCAGACAGCGGAGTTAGACCTAGCAGGGGGTGACTTGACCAGTCAGTCGGTCAATCGTCTCAATTCCCAAACTCAGGATACTCGCGAAGCACGTTCGGCAGATGCGGTTTCGAATCGAGTCGAGGTGTCACAGACGCGTCGCACGTTCCTTAATCCAAGCAATACCTTTGATAACTTAGTGGTGGGGGCAGGTAACCAGCTCTCTCACGCGGCGAGTATGGCAGTGGCGAATGCCCCAGGGCGTGCTTACAATCCACTGTTCGTCTATGGCGAGACTGGCTTAGGTAAGACGCACTTGATGCATGCCGTCGCGCATCAGATGTTGGCTAATAATCCGAAGGCACGAATCGCTTACGTATCGACCGAAAAATTTACCAATGAGTTTATTCACGCCATTCGTGAGAATAAGTTAACCAAGTTCCGTAAGTATTACCGCACAGTTGATGCGCTGTTGGTTGATGATATTCACTTTCTCTCTGGGAAAGAAAGCACACAGGAAGAATTCTTCCACACCTTTAACGACCTCTTCGAGTCGGGTCGGCAGATCTTTCTCGCGAGTGATCGTCCGGCTAATGAAATTGAGCGCCTAGAAAATCGCCTAATTTCCCGCTTCCAGTGGGGTCTAGTGACCGACATTCAGGCACCTGATTTTGAGACGCGAGTGGCGATTTTACGTAATAAAGCGGCCGCGATGGACATCCACCTCGACCCAGAGATCATGAATTTCCTAGCAGAGCGTGTTTCTCGCAATGTGCGCCGTATGGAAGGTGCGCTGACTCGGATTGCCAGCTACGATGCTTTGATTAACCAGAAGCTCGACCTTGAAGCGGTCGAGCGCCTGTTAAGCGATTTGCTGCACGAAGAAACATTGACCAAGGTCACTGTCGACCAGATCCAGAAGAAAGTGGCCGATTTCTATCAAATCCGCTTTAGTGAGCTGATTGGTCGTCGTCGCACCAGTGCGATTGTCTTTCCACGTCAGGTGGCGATGTATATCAGCCGCACCTTGACCAGCGATCCGTTGAAAGCGATCGGCGATGCCTTTGGTGGCCGTGACCACGGCACTGTGATTCATGCCTGCAAGCAGGTTGAGAATATGATGGAGCAGGATGGTAGCGTGAAGCGCGGCGTTGATTATTTGATTAAGCAGCTCTCGCAGGGCCGCGCCTCATAAAATTGGTTCGCATTCTGAGAGGATCGTGCTTTTTTCGAGCAAAGGAGCTTAGGGATTTCTCTCATTGTCTTCGCATTGATTCGTTTTAAGCCGTATAATTTTACTATGTCTCTTACTGATTCTCAAAAAACTGCCGTTTCCACCTGGATTGCCGATGGCAAGTCACTCGCCGATGTGCAGGGTTTACTGCGCGAGGAGTTCTCAATCTCAATGACCTACATGGAAGTGCGCTTTCTTGTCGATGATTTGGACATTGCTTTTGCAGAGCCAGAACCCGAAGCGACTAAAGAGGTCGACGCGCAGGCGGAAACCCCTGAGCTGGTAGAGACTCCGGCAGGCGCTGTGACAGTTGATGTGGATCCGATTCCGCGACCCGGCGCATTGGTGAATGGCTCAGTTGTCTTTAGTGACGGTGTTTCGCTCGGCTGGCAGCTATCTAGCACTGGTCAGCTGGGATTAATTCCAGGTGATGATCCTGATTACCGTCCGAATCCTGAAGATCTGCAGAATTTCCAAGATCAATTGCAGGAAGTGCTGCGCCAAAAAGGCTATTAGTTCTTCGGCAGGTGGTGCTGCGCCACTGATTGCTTCTGGGCGTGTGGTCGACCCGCCCACGTTCCTGTGGTTAAACTTTGCTCGCTTCGTGAATTGCCACGATCGAGAAAGTCAGCCCAGTGGCATTCACCGACTCGTAGCCAGCGAGCTTGAGTTGCTCGGCCAGTGCTTGTTTGGTTGGGAAGTTTTCTATGCTGCCTGCTAGATAGTCATAAGCACTTTTATCACCAGTCGCGATGCCTGCGACGAGTGGTAGAATATACTTTAGATATAGGTAGTAAAATGGACGGAACCAACGATCTGGTTGCGAAAATTCCAGTACGAAGAGTCGGCCGCCCGGACGTAGTACGCGAAGGATTTCTTTCAGACCACGTTGACGGTCTTCGAAGTTACGCACTCCGAAAGAGATCGTCACCGCATCTACGCATGCGTCCGGCAAAGGCAGATCCATGCAGTCGCCAAAGTAAAACTCGATGTCGGAGTAGGCCGCATGTTGTGTCTTTTTGCGGCGTGCCACTTCTAGCATCGGCTCGCAGAAATCGAGGCCCTTGACGGCAACCGTCGAGCCCAGTCGATCTCTGAGCTTGAAGGCGACATCACCGCTACCAGTGGCCAGGTCGACTACGTCTTTTGGCGCACGGGCTTTGACCATGCGGGTGAGCACGCGCCTCCAGTAGAAATCGATGCCTCCACTTAAAAGGTGATTCGCCACGTCGTAGCGTCCGGCGATACCGGCAAACATTTGGCTGACTGCTTTTCCTTCAGGCATAGGGAATAAAAATTAGAAATTAGCGCGAGTCGCGCGAAGAGAATAAATTGGTATGGTTTGTCTGGGGCGGATAGGAGTGGCTGCCCTTGAGGCGATTTACCATTAGGTTGTCGGTCTGCCTAAGTCATTAGGGATTGTTCTTTAAACTTTCGATACTGCGCACCACCCATTTTGAGAGTTCTTTATCGGGGTCTTGTATTGCCAGTTTGCCAAGCTTGAAAACTGTTTGGCCGCTATTTCGATGGATAATAGTGAGGCCATGCTCGAAATCATTGAATTTTTCTTCGCAAAGTGACTGAATACTGCGGGCGCTTTCCAGCGCTGCTTTAATCAGTACCTCTTCGGCCGACGGTTTAAACTCAAGCGTGAAGCCATGCATCTTCTCAAATCCAGTGGCAAAGCGTTTGATGTCGGCTCGCCAAACATCCTGTTGCAGATGTGCGTTTTGTTCTTTGAGCGCGTTGAGAGTGGGCAGTGGATCTTCGACCATCTCGGCGGTCACATCGAAGCTTTTGATGGCACTAGAGGGCAGCTCAAATTTGAAATCACGGAACAGCCGCTCCAGCACCGTCATCAGTCCGCGGGCGCCAGTGCCTTCGGAGCTGGCCTTTTCGGCAACCGCGAGGATCGCTTCTGCGGTTATGTTGAAAGCGATCCCATAGCCGCGAAAATCATCGTAGTATTGATTGAGAATACTGCCTTCGGAGGTGGTCAAGATATGTGCCAAGTCTTGCGAGGATAGGGCGCGGCACGCGACCCGAACCGGCACGCGGCCAATGAACTCAGGCTCAAATCCATATTTGGTGAAGTCGGTCGTCTCGGCATAGCGCAGATAGCTGGAGAGGTCTTCGTCATTATCCTGTTGAGCCGCACCAAAGCCCATTTCGCTTTTGGTGAGTCGCTTTTTGATCGATTCGGAGAGCTTGTCGAATGCGCCGCTGACGATGAAGAGGATATTGCCAGTGTTGATAGTCTTCCGCTGTGGTGCTTTACCACGCTGGATCTCCATTGCTGCTTGCATCTGCGCCATCATATCGGTCGGACTGAACAGGTTGACCTCAGTTTCCTCCATCAATTTAAGCAAGTTGATCTGCACGCCGCGCCCCGAGACGTCGCGGCCTCCGGCACCTGCTTCACTGGCGATTTTATCGATCTCATCGACGAAGATGATGCCGTGCTCGGCCAACTCGATATTGCCATCCGCAGCTTTGACTAAGTCGCGCACTAGATCTTCGACATCTGAGCCGACATAGCCTGTTTCCGAAAATTTGGTGGCATCTGCCTTCACGAACGGTACGCCGATCAGTCGTGCGATGTTCTTAATCAAGTAGGTTTTACCCACTCCAGTCGGCCCGAGTAGTAAAATATTCTGCTTACTGTATTCCTTCGCGAAAGTTTTTTTTCCAGATAAACGCTGGCGAACGTGGTTATAATGATCGCAAATAGCCACCGAAAGTACTTTTTTTGCGTCGTCTTGACGAATGACAAATCGGTTTAAATAGTCTCTAACCTCTTTCGGTTTGAGGTGGAAGTGGCGAATTTTTTCAAGGGGGTCCTTGGCGCTGAGTTCCGCATCCAGACTGACTTCGGAGCCATCGTTAGTGTTAGCTTCGTCTGAAAAATCAGATTCATTAAAGGTATGAGTCGACATCTTGACATTTGAATCTTTAAACAACTCATTCAGTTGACGTTGAATTTCTTCAAAAGGGTTGGGTGGTTCTTTATCGCTCATATTTTCTAGTTTGACAGCCTATTTTCGATCAGAAGTATCGAACTAACAATAACTTTCGTTTTTCGTATCATCAAGTTTTCAAAGCATTTATAGCATGTCCAACAACCTTACTAAACGCGATATCGTCTTAGATATCTACGAGAAAACCGACTTTGCACAAAAAGAAGTGCGTGAGTCCGTGCAATTAACACTCGATGCCATCGCTACCGCCCTCAGTGAAGGGCGCAACGTAGAGCTCCGCAATTTTGGTGTCTTCGAGGTGCAGGTGCGTAAATCACGCATTGGTCGCAATCCGAACAAGCCTGAAACAGACGTCGTCATTCCTACGCGTGCCGTGATTAAGTTCAAAGCAGGCAAAGAATTGAAGGCAAAGCTCAAGGATTTGGACGTCGATTCGCTTTAGAACGGTCGCTGTTCGGCCGTACATTCACAGTTCGAGGGCTTCTGCCATGCAGTTTCAGTCATTACCCGGGTTTCGGGAATTCTATCCAGATGCATGTGCTCGCCGGAATCATATCTTCGGCCAGTGGCGACAGGTCGCGCGTGCGTTTAACTTTCAGGAGTATGATGCGCCAGTGTTAGAGCCCCTGGAACTGTACATCGAGAAGTCCGGCGAGGAGATCGTCGGGCAGTTGTTTAATTTTGAAGACCGTGGTGGCCGTGCGGTGGCGCTGCGTCCTGAGATGACCCCGTCGTTGGCGCGTTTGATCGGTGCCAAGGCGAATAGTCTAAAACGGCCTATCAAGTGGTTTAATATTGGTGAGCACTATCGCTATGAGAAACCTCAGAAGGGGCGCTTGCGGGCATTCTATCAATTCAATGTCGATATTTTCGGTGAAGCGGGCCCCGCTGCCGATGCCGAGCTGATTGCACTGCTGGTGCAGGCATTGCGTGCGTTTGGGCTCGATTCGAAGGACTTTAAAGTGCGCCTGAGTGATCGTGATCTGTGGTTGTTGATGTTGGCAGCCGAAGGACTCGACCAAGCGGGTAGCGCGGCAGTGCTAGCTATTATAGATAAGCTGGAGCGCACCGATCGCGTGAAAGCAGTGGCGAAGCTGACTGAAGTACTGGGCGAGGAGGCTGAGGCCTTTCTCACACGTGTGGAAGAAGTGATTGCGATTCGTGATTTTGACAGCCTGTCGGCGTATATTCTTAATTTACCGCTGGAGGGTGACTTGGCTGAACAGGCGCAAAAGCGCCTTGCGGATTGGCAGGCTTTGCTGAGTGGTCTGCAGAGTTCCGGTGCCGGCGACTTTATCCAAATTGATCTAGGTATCGTCCGTGGTCTCGCATATTACACTGGTTTTGTGTTTGAGGCATTTGAGGCCAGTGGCGAAGGGCGCGCTCTTGCTGGTGGTGGGCGTTACGATGCATTGGTCAAAAAATTAGGCGGGCCAGAAATGCCTGCGGTTGGTTTTGCGATGGGCGATGTGACTTTGGCGGATCTTCTTGAATCGAAGAAGCTCTTAGCAACGTATGTAGAGAGTCCCGACTTTATTGCCATTATCGGAGGTGCGGAGGCGCGCGATGCGGCCTTGGGCGATGCGGCCTTGCTGCGCTCGATGGGCTATCGCGTCGATTATCCGTTGAAAGATCAGGGTTTCGGCAAGCAGTTTAAAGATGCCAACCAGAAGGGCGCGCGATTTGCGCTGATCTATGGCACCGACGAAATCGAAAAAGGCGTGGTCAAGGTTCGTGATTTCGCAACCGGAGCCGAGCAAGAGTATCCTCGTCAAGGTTTGGCGGAAATCGTGCCTGAGTTGATGGCTTCGGGGCTTTTTTCGACTGAGCAATAGCACTTAGTCGGACACTGGCAGTTCCTCTCAGGATAACAGTGCGCTTGAAGCATCCACTATTGAGGCTGGGACTGTGACTCAAATCTGCGTGGCCGAGGCTTGCACTGCTCGGGTATCTGTCTTCAGTCTGCATGGCTATGAAAGTGTACACCTACAAAAACTGCGACAGCTGTAGAAAAGCCACCAAATGGCTGAGCGAGCAGGATATTGCCTTTGAGCAAGTTGCGATTCGAGACACCCCGCCGAGTGTTGCAGAGCTGCGACAAATGCTCGGCTACCAAGCCAACGAATTACGTAAGTTGTTCAACACTGCCGGTGGCGATTATCGAGAGCTAAAGATGAAAGACAAATTGCCGAGCATGGCGACAGACGATGCGCTGCAGTTACTTGCGAGTCGCGGTAATCTGGTCAAGCGCCCCTTTTTATTGGCGGATGGCTTTGGACTCGTCGGTTTCAAACCAGCGGATTGGGCACAGGCCTTCAGTCGCTAGACCTTCGGCGATGTCATGCAGGTGTCTGTGTGGGCTATCGAGTCAGTGTGCCGCGCGTGACGCCTAGTTGGTTGATCAGTTTGAGTTCCTTCCAGAGCGTTTCGGCATCCATTTCTCCGCGTAGCAGCGCGTCGTAATGTTCCATCGTACGGCGCACTTCGTCGCCGCTTTCGTTGAGGAATTCAATCCGGAATGCGGCTGCGCCATTCTTCGCCATATCGAGGGCAAAGTCTGCGCCGGTCTGCGCTTTCGAGTTAAACACAGTGTTACGGCAGCCGGCATCGGCTTTCAAGGGATGTAGTGCGCCGACGCGGTCTTTGAGTTGCACTTGTTGCGTATCGCAGGGCCGGCCGCAGTCGCGGAAGTCCTTACCTTTGGAGAGGAAGGCGCAGAACACGCAGTGCTCCATGTGAAACATCGGCATGTGCTGGTGCAGTGTGATCTCAAACCAGCCAGGCTGGGACTTGCTCAGCAACGCGTCGAGTTGCGTGGTATTGAGATCGTAAGACGCGGTGAGGCGCTCCAGCTTCCAATGATCAATTAAGTAATTTGCCGTTAGATGATTCGCGACGTTGAGTGAGAAATCGCCGCGCATGCGATGTTGCGAAAGCGCGGTGAGGTGTTCGTGGTTGCGGGCGAGAAATCCGTCTGCGCCGCATTTCAGCAATTGTTTGGTAATGAAGTCCTCGCCGGTTTTGAACATACGTGGTGGCGCCACCCAAATCTCCCGTTTACGTCCATCTTGTTGCTCGGCTTCGCGGGCACGTTGCACGGCTTCGGCATATTTACGCGGATCTTCAAGCTCGATGTAAATCTCCGCGTAGGGCAGCGTGAGTGCCACATCGAACTGCTCCCAGTTACGCACGTAGGGGATCAAATAAGGGCTGGAGGGCAATGCTCCGTCATTGCCGCCTTGCGTAGGGTTCGGTTGCGACGGAGCGCAACCCTCCAGCTGTGGTTCAGCCAGCGGGCTTGGGGGAGATTTGAGACCTGAGGAGTGAGGTGGGAGATCTGAGGAGTTAGAACTGGAGGTGAGTGACGAGGCTTCTGTTCTCAGGTCTCTCGTCTCCCCCTTCAGCTCTCTGTTTTCTGTTAGTTGCCAGCGCAGTGGTCGTGCGCGCAGGGCCACGAGTTGATCGACAGCATCGCGGCGCAGCTGATTGAGCGTCGAGGCTGGAATCATGCAGCCGTCGGCGAGTTGGTTGTCCAATGCCTCGAGGTGAAAGGCTGTGCTGCCGAGGCGGCCGAGTTGCTTGCGCAGTGTTGCCTCGTCGGTCGGGCGGTTCTGTGCGGCTTCGATCGCTTGGTTCGATTCAACTTCGACCACACGGCCTTCTTCGTCTTGTAGCGAGAGGACGAGTGGCTGACCAATCTGTCCGCGGATGGTGGCGGTGATCGGGCGCTTGTAGTTTGGCTGTTCGACTTCGTAGCTTTGACGCAGTGCTTTGTCGAGCGCGGGGTCGGAGGTCTTATAAACAGTGTCGCCGGCGTTCACGCGTTGCCAATTGATCGAGTCGCGTAGGAAACGTATAAAGCTGCGGTTTTTTTCGGTATCCACTGATGTAATCCGTCCGCCTTCTTCGCGTTCATCTGGGCGACCGCGATCTAAGACCACGCCATCACCAGCTTTCACTTCATAATCGAGTGCAAGCCAGATTCCGTCGCGCTCAATACGCTCGACCACACCGAGGCGTAGCCCGCGCTTTTTGCCGAAGCGTGCATGCACTAATTTTTGATTATCGATGCCTTCGAGCCAGCCGGTGCTGAGGCCGCGGGAGAAAGTCATTTCCAAGGCGTAGCGACCTTCTTCTTTCTCGAAAGTAGAAGCGACACTCTTGTCGCTTTCACTTGGGTAGCGTTTATTCCAAGCCGCATCGAGTGCTTTGCGATACACGCTGGTGGTGGCGGCGACATATTCGGGTGCTTTGAGGCGGCCTTCAATTTTGAGGCTGGCGACGCCGGCGTCGATGATGCCGTCCATGGCTTCGAGGCCTGCGAGATCCTGCGGGCTGAGTAAGTAGCGTTGATTGCCGAGGTCGATTGGTTCGCCGTCGCTGAATAAGTCGTATGGCATGCGGCAGGCTTGTGCGCATTCGCCGCGGTTGGCTGAGCGACCGCCGAGTGCTTCACTAGTTAAGCATTGACCGGAATAGGCCACGCAGAGTGCGCCGTGGACAAAGATCTCCAGCGGCATATCGAGCCCTTTTTTGAGGGTCTTTTCTTTAATCGCGTTGATCTCATTGAGTGAACATTCACGCGCCAACACCACGACACTGGCACCGAGCTCTTCGGCAAAGTGCACACCCGCTTCGCTGGTCACGCTCATTTGAGTGGAGGCATGGATCGGGAAGTCAGGCGAGAGCTTGCGAATCAGTTGGCAGATGCCGACGTCCTGCACGATGGCGGCATCGACTCCTGCGCTGATGATCGAACGCAGGAAGTCCTCGGCGTCTTCGAGCTCGTCTGAAAAGACCAGTGTATTGAATGTTACGTAGCCACGCACCCCGCGCTCATGCAGGTAAGCCATGAGATCGGGCAGGTCGGCTTGGGTGAAGTTCTTGCCACGCATACGGGCATTGAAGCGATCCAATCCAAAGAAAATGGCATCCGCACCATTCTCGACGGCGGCGCGCGCGCACTCCCAATCTCCCGCAGGTGCCAGGAGCTCAGGCTTATAAATGGTGGCATGCGACAAGTCGCTATCGACGCCGAGGCGCTGTGGGATGAGTTTAGGCACGTAAAAAAATGGCTGGTAGGTAGGTCGTGTAGAATGAAAAATCGAAGTGTTTATCTCAGCGCCTTTGCGCCTCTGCGCGAGATAAATTCGTGCATTCCTAGGTTCTACTTTTTTCGCGCAGAGGCGCGGAGGCGCAGAGCTTTATTCTGGGAGCCCGTTTACGCAGCGTGTGATTCCTGTTTTCATCACTTCGCCTCCAAAATTCAATAAATATCCAAGTTTCTTGCCCGTGAGACGAAGGTAGGTCTGAGTTTGTTTTTTGTGTGCTGGCGTGACCTTCTCGACAGACTTGAGTTCTGCGATGACTTTATCTTCGATGATCAAGTCTGCTCGGAAACCTTCGTCAAAATGAATGCCCTTATAATTGAGGGGAACTGGGATTTGTCGCGCTACCTTTAGGCCGCGTTGCTCTAATTCGTAGGCTAGGGCCGCTTCGTAAACGGATTCTAGAAGTGCTGGACCAAGCTCACGGTGGACTTCAATAGCGGCTTCTATCAGCAGTGTTCCTATTGTATTTTCATCCATTGTAAAAAACTCTGCGCCCCCGCGCCTCTGCGCGAGATAAATTCGTGCATTCCTAGGTTCTACTTTTTTCGCGCAGAGGCGCGGAGGCGCAGAGCTAGGATGCTGCTGAGTGAGCTTTTAGCAGCTCCTTAGTCCAACGCCGATGCGGGCCGGAGAGGGTGATGCTGTCGAGCTGGTCGAGGGCAATCCAGATGAGGGCGGGCTGCGGGCTGAGGGCTGAGGGCTCGGATGTTAGGGGGTAGATGGTTTCTGTGATGCGCTTGTTGGTGATGCCGCGGGTTTTGGTGGCGAGTGCTTTACCGACTGTGGGTTTGGTCGAGAAGTGTGAAGTGGCTGGTAGCTCGTATTGACCGGCTAGCTGTTTGGCGTCGTCGGCGATGCGGTGCAGCAGCAGTTCGCCGTCGTGGACGATCCAAAGCCGGTCAATCTGGACCTGCACGGTGGCTTTGCGCTGAATGTTGGGGATGCCGTCGGTGGTGCCTTGAGCCGCGCCTTCGCAGAACTGCAGAACGGGGCAGACGGTGCACAGTGGGTTGCCTTTTTGGCAAACCGTGGCGCCGAGCTCCATCATTGCTTGGTTGTGGTCGCCAGGGGTTTGGGTGTTGAGCACCGCATCGGCGGTGGGGGTGAAGGCTTTGACCGCCTCGCCGTTGTTTTTGAAGGCGCGTGCGTCGTTGGTCAGGCGGGCGAGGATACGTACGACATTGCCGTCGACCACGGCCGCGGGAAAATTTTGTGCGATCGAGCTAATCGCTGCCGAGGTGTAAGGGCCGATGCCGGGCAGCGCTTGCCACTCTTTGGCGATGCTGGGTTTGGGGTCGAGCGCGACGTATTCTTTGGCGAGCTTGTGTAGATTGCGCGCGCGGCTGTAGTAGCCGAGTCCTTCCCAGTGTTTGAGCACGTCTTCGCTGGGCGCATCGGCGAGTGTCTGAAAGTCGGGGAAGCGCTTTAGCCAGCGATCAAAGTATGGCAGCATCGTCTTGATCTGAGTCTGCTGGGCCATCAGTTCGGACACCACGGTCTTGTAAAGCGACGGCTCAGTGCGCCAAGGCAGCGGGCGCTGCGCGGTAGTATACCAAGCGGCGAGGGCTTGTTGAAAGGCTTCGGGTTGTGAGAGCAGTGACATCTAGGAAAGTATGAAAGTATGAAAGTATGAAGGTGAGAAAGTGTGACGAAGCACGAAGATGTTAAATCGGCACGATTTGCCCGGAACGTAGTGAAGGATGACTGAACTGAGTGCCCTTTTTGACAAGTGAACGAACAAACTAGCCAGAAAACTTTGGCCAGCTGAGGGTACAAGGTGAGAAAGTCTGCGCGGAGGTCGAACTTTGAATGCTGCGTTGTGCTGATCGAGCGTTGCTTTGCGGCTGATTTTACTTTCTCGTTTCTGGTTTATATCACCATGCCGAAAAAGAAAACACCTCTGACGGAGGACGAAGGTCCAAAAGTTAAAAAGATCTATACGATCAAGCTGACTCAA
>JAFMHF010000045.1:0-2497 GCA_017854655.1 Puniceicoccaceae bacterium
AGCTTGCCGCCAAGTCCGTCGCCGTATCCAGCGAGTTCCAAGTAGGCTTGGCCGATGCGCTTGCCTTGTGCATCGAATACATCGCAGGCGCCCTCCCAGTAGGCATTGCTGCTGTCGTTGCCGGTGAATTCTTGATCGGCTAGCTTCGGCCGTAGATGGTAGGTCTCCAACTTATTGGAGGTCGGATTGGTAGCCAGAATCTTAACTTCGGTGGGATAGCGCAGCCCAGTATGCGGGCTGGTCCAAGTGCTGACCGTTTGCCATTCGAAAGCTGCGGCGTAGACTGAGTGATGCTGACCGAGAGCATCGATCCAATACACCGCGGACCATGGATCGCTGCCGCCATTGGGACGGCGCAGCCGATAGGCTTTTATCTCCGTGCCATTGTCCAATTGAATCGCAGTCCAGTCCCAGCCCTGCAAATCGCCGCCCAGTTGACTGGATGAAATTTCGTGGTCCATCCATGCCGTGCCTTTCAACGCGATGGTCGTGTCGCCACGTATGAGGCTGCCTGTCACGTCGAGTCGCGAATACGTCCAATACCAACTCACTGCTGCGGGGTCTGCACCTTTGCGGCTCAAGCCGCGTTCGCCAAAAATCAACATGGGTTTACGCGGCGTCATGGTCAGCGTTAAGCGCGTGTCGTTGGGATAATTGAGCTGCATCTCCATCACCTGCGCAGGTTCATTCCACTGCGCGGTGATCGGCCCAGCGGCGATCTGTAGGCCGTGCTCGGCGACATTGGCTTGCCAGCCATTGCGAACGATTCGCTCCGTGTGAATATAGCGTTGCTGGGAAATATCGCTCAAGGCGAGGTGCGACATGTATAACTGACTGCGCCCGAAATGCGCGTCATCGTCGTCATCTGACTGCTGCGGATCGCCCGCCAGTCGGAACACGGTCGATTGAAATCCGAAGGTCTCGCCCGAATCGATTGCTTCCAAATGTCCCACCCAATACCACCATTCGATGGCATACTCTGGATGAGCGCCGAGGTCTTTAGGTAAGTCCGGTTGATAGTCGGGTTGTGGGACGCGATAACCTTTGTCCGTAACGGCGGGCGGTTGTATCCACTCCAAATCCGCCCAGAGGGAGTTGAACGCTAAGGTGTATAGAATGATTAAAAGACGCCACATATGCATTATATCTTTTTATGCCACCAGGCTGCTGCGCCGACTCCACAGATAAAACCAGCCGCGACCATCACGAGTCCTAGAAGAGCAAAACTGCCGAGCGGTAGTTGCCATAGCAACGACCAGCCAAAGGACTGCACGTTGATCACTTTGATCAAGATCGCCCCCAGTGCGAGGCCCATCAGGGTGCCGCTAATACATGCCGCGAGCGCGATGCCAGCGCCTTCGATGCCAGCGGTCAGCAGTAGTTGTTTATAACTGATGCCGAGTTGTTTTAAAGTGCGCCAGGTTTGCGCGGATTCTTCGAAGATCGCGATCAGCCCCAGTAAAAGCCCGATAAAGGCGACCGTGATGCCGATCCCATTTAAGGCGGCGGTGACTCGAAAGGTATCATTGAAAATCCCCAACGCCAAGGTGCGCAGTTCCTGTGAATTGCGAAAGTCGAGCCCGGGATATTCTAGGCGCAGGCGATCTCTGACTGTATTCACTGCAACATCAGGCTGTAAATAAAGCGTGGTGTTGATGGCGCGCTGGCGCTGAGTCCATTCCTGCCAGATGGGTACATCGACCACCGCCGAGCCAAACTCGTTGCCGTAATCCGCGAAGATACCCATCACTGCAATTCGCCGTGGACCAGTCGCGGTCGATAGTTCGACTGTGCCACCGTCCATCACAGCAAAGCGTCGCGCAAAGGTTTCGCTGACGTAGGCCGGCTGCGCGTCGGCAATTCCAGTAAAGGTCCCCGGCGCACGCAGCCAAATCTGTTGCACGCGGCCTTCTTGCCAAATGGAAAAGTCAGCTCCTGCCAGCGTCGTCACCCCAACGGGGCCTTCGACTTGCTCGATGTAGAGCGCATCCATAAATGCCAACTCCGGAATCGTTGACAGCGATTGTAGCACTTCCGGGGTGATGCCATTCGCGTTGCCTTGGCCAGTGACGCCGCGCTCGGAAACATATAGGTCGGCTTGAAAGCGAACATCGAACCACACCTCAATCGTGCCTCTGAAACTGCCGACCATTTGAAACATGCCAGTGACCATGCTCACTGCCACGACTAATCCTGCGACGGCTAGCCGATGGCGACTCGAACCATCGGCCAAGCGACTGACCGCGATTCGCCAAACCGCGCGCGGGCTGAGCGGCTGGAGCAGCCGGGCGAGTCGCGTTAATAGCTGACCAGAGAGAAGTGCCCCTCCAAAGATCCAGCAGCCCGCCGCAAGAAACCCGCCGAGTGCCATCTTCGATCCGCCTGCCAGTTGCGAGGGCGGTATGAGTAGTGCCAAGCCACCAAGCACCAACAAACTTAAGCCAATCTGGGGTCGACGCAGCCATGCGAAGCCCGGCGACCAATCGCCACGCGCCAG
>JAFMHF010000045.1:3275-4500 GCA_017854655.1 Puniceicoccaceae bacterium
GACCACCAGTCGCTGCTACCATCAGAAATATCGAAGCCGCGATCGAGGAAGTTAGGCAGATTACCAAGCGACAGTAGGTCGAGCCCGATGAGTCGTAATTGTTGTTGCGCCACGCCGGACTCATCCAGCAACGCGACCGACGATTCAATCACTGGTACTAAATGCCAATCCGGACTTGCCGCTACGCCTGCCAGTGACGCGAGGTCATGACTCGAAACCGGTCCCTGCGCGGAGCGAATTAAAAAGTCGCTCTGCCCCGAGACCGCCTCATTGAATAAAGAGAAATTAGCGGATGCCGCCCGAATGGCTTGGCGTATGCCGCTGAAGGCACCCACGCCGATCGAGACAATTGCGATGAGCACGAGGTAGTTGCCCCAGCTGGTGCGCCAGTGCCGCAGCGACAACTTGCGCAGTAACAGTAGGGCGACACGTGACTCTGTAAAAAACCGCATAATGCTACCGCTTACTTAGGCGCTTACGATGCAACCATCTTTCATGTGCACGACACGCTCACAGATGCGCGTCGCACTCGACTCGTGAGTCACCAGCAGCAGTGCAATGGAATATTGGCGCGACAAGGACTCCAGTAAATCCAGAATGCGGCCGCCACTGCTCGAATCTAAACTACCCGTCGGTTCGTCGGCTAAGATCACTTGCGGGCGATGCATAATCGCGCGGGCAATCGCTACGCGTTGACGCTCACCACCGCTCATTGCATCCGGCTTGTGGCCAGCTCGGTGGGTAAGCCCCACTGCCTCGAGCAAGGTGTGGACACGCTCGGTTCGCTCGGTGGTTGGCATACCGATTAATTGCCCTGGGAGTTCGATGTTTTCGAAGGCACTGAGGGTGGGTAATAAATGGAAGGATTGAAAGATGTAGCCGATACATTCGCGCCGATAGCGCTCCAATTCGGATTCGCTGGCATGGGACAAAGCATAGTTGCCGACTCGAATGGTTCCGGCATCGACTGGTTCGATTCCCGAGAGGCAGTTGAGCAGCGTCGATTTACCACTGCCGCTCGGCCCCATCAGTGCGACGCGCTCGCCGGCGGCAATTGTGAGGTCGACGCCATGCAGCACCTCAACGGTGCCGTAGGCTTTGCGCACAGCCGAGACTTCAAGCACGGGCTGAGCAGTTGCCGATGTGGTGCTTGTCGCGGGGCTCTCTAAATTTGAATTCATGTTGGCTAAATTAATACGTAGTGGGAGCGTAAAGCTTACGACTT
>JAFMHF010000045.1:5057-9362 GCA_017854655.1 Puniceicoccaceae bacterium
GTGCAGTGTCTGGGGAGCTTGTGCCTTTTAACGGTCGAGCGGATTGAAACATTTGACTTTTGGGAAACGTGCGAAGTCGGCATCGGCGCTGTGAACGGTTGCATTGAGTCGCAACGCGGCTGCGGCTATTTGTGCATCGCTAACGAGGTTGGCGGCTGTGCCAGCTGCGGTGAGTAGCGCTTCGGTTGTGGCGAGGTCTTCTAGTTCGGCATCAATCAAACTGACGGCGGGGAAGTCCAGCCAGTTGTGTAGATAGGCTAATGCTTCTTGCGTGGTGAGTGGTTGTGCGAAGACGTGACGATTGGTGGATAGCCTCACAAAAGCAAAGACGACGCCAGTGTAGAGTCCGATGGCAGCGTCGCTTTCGATTAAGTCCTGCCACCATTTTAGAGATTTACTGTGGTCAATGCTGTCAGTGTTGACGGCATATAACAGTAGATTGGCGTCTGGTAGGATCATTTGCTTGTGCCTTTGTAGGTTGCAGGATTCTCAGCGGCGAGGAATGCATCCGCCTCTAACTCATCCGCGAAATCGCTTAAACGGCGTGGATCGACGCCAACTGTCAGTCCCATTGCTCGGGGGGGCAGTAGTTCTCTTTTTGTGTCTGCTGGTTTGAGCGATTCGCGGAGCGCATCGTTGAGGACGCGCTTGAAGCTCTTGCGTCGTTTCTGGCAGGCATTGCGGATGTATTGTTCGACATCTGCATCTAATGTGACGGTCGTTCGCATAAAAGCATCAAAGCATCAAAATTGAATGCAGTCAAGATGAGACATGTGATTTGGGTGGCCATTTTCGCAGTAGATAGCGGTTGCCATCGCAGAATTCTGATTACTCTGTGATGGCTATGCCTACCTTTACCGCGATTGATTTTGAAACGGCGCAGCCTGCGCGCTCCAGTATTTGCCAGATCGGACTCGTCCGCGTTGAGCAGGGTCAAGTCGTTGAGCAACTGAGCCTCTTGGTGCAACCGCCGGAGAATACCTACAGTTATTGGAACACTAATGTGCATGGGCTCACCGAGGACGATACCATGAATGCGCCGTTCTTCGATGCCGTCTGGCCACAGATTCGTGGCTATATTGAAGGTCGCACTCTGGTGGCGCACAATGGTGCGTTTGATTTCTCCTGCCTGCGCAAGACGTTGGATTTCTACGGCATGGCTGAGCCGAGCTACGAGCCGCAGTGCACCTACAAAATTTATAAAAAGAAGCTCAATGTGCTCTGTGATGAACATGCGATTCCGCTGAACCATCATGATGCGCTGTCCGACGCTCGTGCGTGCGCGGAATTGTATTTGCGGCATTTGCGAGGCTAAGGCACATTTTTTAGCTATGGGCTCAACTTATTCTCGTTTACTAAATGGCGTCGGCTGCTGGCTTGCCTTGATTTTCGCTTCATGTGCTTTGAGCGCTGCGCCGCTCCCAAAGGCCTTTATTGACGGCGAGGGGCCTGGCTGGAAGGCATGGGGCGCCGCTGATTTTGCCAATGTAAATTGTGACGAGGATACGTGGAGCTGGGAAGGTGGCGTGGCACATTGCACGGGGGAGCCTATCGGAGTAATTCGTTCGGTTGAGCCGTTGACGAACTTCGAGCTCGTGGTGACGTGGCGGCATCTGCGTAGTGCGGGTAATTCAGGTGTATTCCTTTGGGCCTCTCCTGAGTCGATCGCTCGATTAGAGGCGGGTGAGGGGAAATTGCCGGACGGCATTGAGGTGCAGGTTTTGGATTTGGGCTATTCGGAGCGTTATGAGAAGAAGCACAAGAAGAAGTCTGACTGGTTTACTTCGCACGGGGATGTCTTTCCGACAGGGCCAGCGACGATGACTCCATTCCCTCCCGTTGCTCCCAATGGTAAGCGGAGTTTCCCGTCGAAAGAGTTAACCAAAGGCGTCGGCGAATGGAACCACTACTATGTGCGAGCCATCAACGGCGAGGTGCGCCTCTGGGTGAATGGTGAGGAAGTTTCGGGCGGCACGGACTGTAATCCAGCCACGGGTTACTTGTGCCTTGAGTCCGAAGGCTCGCCAGTCGAATTTAAGAATTTTCGTGTGCGCGTGCTGCCCTAAGGCCGCTAGCGTGCGTGAGCCAACGTTCATCGCTAGATCAAGCCATCGCGTTTGAGCAGTGCATCTGGATCGGGGGCGCGGCCCATGAAGTTTTTGAATAGCTGTGCGGGATCTTCGGAGTTGCCCTTGGCGAGGATTTCGTTGCGGAAGGCCCGGCCAGTTGCGGGGTTGAGGATGCCTTCTTTTTGGAAGCGGGTGAAGGCGTCGGCGTCGAGCACTTCGGCCCACTTGTAACTGTAGTAACCGGCGGCGTAGCCAGTCGGGCTGCTGAAGAGGTGGCTAAAGTTGAAGACGTTCGATTTAGGCTCGGTCTTGTAGTCGGCGTTGTAGCCGGCGAGTTGCTTTTTGATGAACGCATCGATGTCCGTCATGTTGGACTCAGGCCAATTGATGTGCAGCTCCAGGTCCATCTTGCCGAACGAGAGTTGGCGGGCATTGCCGCTGGCTTTCATGTAGTTGCGCGCGGCCAGCATTTTGTCGAATAGGTCTTGCGGGATGGGCTCGCCAGTTTCGTGGTGACGCGCAAACAGGTCGAGGCTTTCGCGATCCCAGCACCAGTTTTCCAGGATCTGTGAGGGCAGTTCGACAAAGTCCCAAGGCACGTTGACGCCATTGAGGGTTTTGACTTCGACTTCGCCGCAAAGGTGATGCAGCAGGTGGCCAAATTCGTGGAAGATCGTTTCGACTTCGCGATGGTTGAGTAGCGCGGGTTGGTCGCCAACAGATGGGGTGAGGTTGCCGCAGATGAGGCCGAGGTGTGGTGTGCGTGGGCCGATTGAGGCGTCGCGGTTGCCGGTCAGCAGGTAGTTCATCCATGCGCCGCCGCGTTTCGGCTCGCGTGGGTGCCAGTCGGCGTAGAAGGAGCCAAGTTGTTCGTCGGATTCGGCATCGAACAGGTCGTAGAATTTGACTTCTTCATGCCAGACCTCGGGGCGGGAAGAGGCTTGAGAGCTGAGACTTGAGGTCTGAGGTTCTGATGGCTTAGGTTCGGCGGACGACGCGGAGGCTTGAGAGTTGAGACTTGAGGTCTGAGGTTCTGATGGCTTAGGTTCGGCGAACGACGCGGAGGCCGTCCCTCCCGAGATGAATGCCGCTTCGCGCTCTTCGATGCGGAGGCCGAAGATCTGTTGAGCGATGTCGAACATCCCGGAGATCACCCGATCGATCGGGAAGTAGGGGCGCAGGGCTTCTTCGTCGAAGTCGTAGTTGGCTTGGCGTTGCTTCTCGGCCCAGTAGCCGACCTCCCATGGTTCGAGCAGGTCGCGTGGTTGATTAGTGCTATCGGCTTTGAATTGGCGCAGCGCATTGACCTCATCGACGAATTGAGCTTGCACCTTGTCGAAAATGGCTTCGCCGAATTTGAGTGCGGCATTGCCAGAGGCAGCCATACGGCGGGCGGTGACGTGATCGGCGAAGTTTTCTTGGCCGACGAGTTGGGCAAATTCGTAGCGTAGGTCAAGGATCTCGCGGACGAGTTCTTGATTGTTGTATTCTTTGCCGCGCCCGATTGCAGCGTAGGCTAGCCAAAGCTCTTGGCGCAGAGAATCGCTGTCGGCGTAGGTGAGGACCGGGATGAGTGAGGGAGCCTGCAGGGTGAAGCGCCATGCGCTATCGTGGCCCTTTTCAGCGGCGTTTTGTTTCGCAGCGGCGATGGCGGACGCTGGTAGGCCGGCGAGTTCGGCTTCGTCGGTGATGATCTTTTCCCACGCGTTGGTCGCGTCGAGGCTATGCTCGGAATACTTCTGGGTGATCTCGGCGAGACGTTTTTGCACTTCAGCGGCACGCGCTTTTTTCTCGGGCGGCAAGTCAGCACCTTGTTCGCGGAAGTCGGCGAGTGTTTCGTGAACGTAGCGTTGCTTGGTGGCAGAGAGTTGATCGGTGACGGTGCTTTCGCCGAAGGCTTTGAGTGTTTTCCAAAGCGGCTCATTGAGTGGTATCCCGGAGAAGAACTCAGTCACTTTGGGCAGTATTGCGTTATGGGCGTCGCGCAACTCGGGGCTGTTGTTGACCGAGTCGAGATGGCTAACCAAGCCCCAGGCGTGGTTGAGGGTTTCAAGGCCAGCGTCGAGCGCGGCAATGGTGTTTTCGTAGGTCAATGTCTCGGCAGCATCGGTGCTACGGGCGGCAACGCGATCGACTACTGCTTGCGCATCGACCAATGCTTTGCTGATGTCCGCCTCGATGTGGTCGGGAGTGAGGGTGGACCAGCGAACGTGAAAGTCTGTTTGTAGAAATGGAT
>JAFMHF010000045.1:9529-15669 GCA_017854655.1 Puniceicoccaceae bacterium
GCAACTACGGATGCTGGTTTTATAAAATGGAATGGTTAAAATCCTTTGCGCAGGTGAATGAGTTGGGCATGATACTACGCTATGACACAACAAAAAGCGATTTGTCACCATGAGTTTGGGCTGCCTCTAGAAGTGCTGCGCCTAGAGGATGTGCAGCAGGCGGAGCCGCAGATTGGGGAAGTGCGGGTGCGGCTCTTGGCTGCCACGATTAATCCGTCGGACTATGGTATGATTGGTGGTAGCTATGGCCGTTTGCGTGAGTTGCCTGCAGTCGCTGGACGCGAGGGTGTCGGCGTGGTCGATGCGATTGGGCGTGGTGTGACTCGTGTCGGCGTTGGTGCTCGTGTGCGTTTCCCTGAGGCTGGCGCTTGGCAGGAGACCGCTTGTATGGCGGCAGCCGATGTGCTACTAGTGCCGGCTGATGTGCCAGTCGACCAAGCGGCTTTTTCATTTATTAATCCGCCGACTGCGTATTGCTTGTTGCAGAAAATGGTCGATTTGGCGCCGGGTAGCTGGGTGTTGCAAAATGCGGGTAACTCGACGGTGGGGCTTGCAGTGATTCAGATGGCGAAAGTGCTGGGCTTTAAGACGATCAGTCAGGTGCGACGCGAGGAATTGATTGCGCCACTCAAAGCGCTAGGTGCGGACCATGTGGTGATCGAGGGCAGTGGTTGGGCTAAGCAGGTCAATGAGTTGACTGGTGGCGAGCCGATCCAATTGGCGCTCAACTCAATCGGCGGCGCGAGCGCGAGTGATCAGATTAAGGCACTCGGCGAAGGGGGCACACAAGTGACTTTCGGTGCGATGGTAGCCGACCTCGTGCGTTTCCCAACGCGGTTCTTGATTTTTAATGATGTGCGTTTGGTGGGTTTTTGGTGGGACCAATGGAGCCAAAAGGCCGGAGCTCAAGGGCTGAATCAAGTCATGAGTGCGGTCTATGCTATGATGCGCGACGGCTCACTGAAGTTACCCGTCGAGGCGACGTATTCATTCGCCGAATACGAGGCGGCGGTTAAACATGATCAGCAGCCACGCTTGGGCAAAATCTTGCTCAAGCCGTAAAATAAGTGGTAAGGTGGAAAGGTTGCCACGTGGCGTTGTCGCTTGCGGCAGCCAAAAGCCAAGGAAGTCGTTCAAATTGGCCTGCGCTAGCGCAGACGCAACGGAGTTCAGAGTCTTAGAAGATTATTGTGACAACTTTCGCAATCACACCCAGATTGGTGTCAGTTGCTTGTTGCAGGGTGGCGCATCACTGCTAAACGTCTTTGCATCATGTTACTGTCTCGATTTGCTCTAGTCGCATCTTTATTCGCCTTAATTGCGCTCTGCGCGTGTGCTCCGAATGGCCTCGAAGTCGTCGGCGAGACTGACGAGAAGCAGTATCAATTGGCCAAGGATTATCAAGGCCAGGGACGCACAGAAGAGGCGCTGAGTGCCTTTTTACGGGTGATCGATGCACGCCGTGATGCGCCCGAGTCTCACTTCGAGGCGGGGTATATCTACTTGAATTCAATGAAGGATCCGGTGAAGGCGATTTATCATTTTGATCGTTATTTGCAGTTTAAGCCCCAGTCGCCGCAAGCGACGCAGGTGCGCCAATTGATCGAGACCGCGCAGAAGGAGTTCGCGCGGCAATTGCCGGCGCATCCGTACCAAGGGGAGCTCGACCGGATTGATCTAATGGAGTTGGTGAAAAGTTTGAAGTTGGAGAATGATAGTTTAACGCGCGATTTGGCGGCTGCGCAGCAACGTGTGCAACAGTTGCAGAATGTGGTGGGTGGCGCGCGACGTGTGCCGGCCGCGCAGGCCACCGTGGCAGGGCAACGATCTCGGGCGTCTTCGCAAGTACAGGCGGTTGCGCCAACTCCGGACCCAGCGAGTGCACCGCGCAGCTATACGGTCAAATCGGGCGATTCGCTCAGCAGTATCAGTCGCGCAGTGTATGGCACGCCGACGCGCTGGATTGACATTTATCAGGCGAACCGCGATCGTCTCTCGAGTGAGAATGCGTTGAAGGTCGGTCAAGATCTACGGATTCCGTAATGGGTGCTTTGACGAGCGGGCGATGTGACTTCTAGTATTTAAGCGATGGAAACCTGTTACTTTGATTATAATGCGACTGCACCGCTGCGGCCGGAGGCAAAGGCTGCGTGGCTGACGGCGGCAGATGACTTGTGGCTCAATCCGTCTAGTCCGTATCGTGCTGCGGCCCGAGTGCATGCGCATTTGGCAGAGGCGCGTGCGGTGGTTGCGGGCTTATTTGCAGTCGCCGCTGAGCGAGTCGTGTTTAACTCCGGCGCGACAGAGGCGAATAATGCGATCTTCGCGCATTGGGCGGCGACGTTGCCTGCGGATGCGCGCATTGGCGTGAGCCCCACCGAGCACCCGAGCGTGCTGGCAGCGGCGCAGCATTTTTTCGCTGGGCGCGTGATTTGGCTGGCGCTGGATGGCAGTGGTGCGGTCGATGTAGCAGCACTGCAGGCCCTGTTGAGCGAACGGCAGATCGCTGCAATCTCCGTGATGGCGGCAAATAATGAGACAGGTGTATTAAACGACTGGGCTGCAATTGCGACAGAATGTCGCGCTCAAGGAGTGCCGTATCATTGCGATGCGTCGCAATGGATCGGCAAGTTACCGCTCGATCGTTTGCAAACCTGTGATTTTCTGACCGGCGCAGCGCATAAGTTTGGTGGCCCTAAGGGCGTTGGGCTATGTCTACTACCAGCGGGGAATTCGGGATTCATGTCACTGCATGGTGGCGCTCAGGAGTTTGGCCATCGTGCCGGCACTGAGGATGTCGCGAGTGTCTTGGCTATGGTGGCGGCTCTGCGGGAGGTCGAGCGCGGTTCTGCGCAGGGGCGGGATGCGTTTCTTGTCGAACTCGGCCACGTGTTGCCGGCGGTCGAGGTGATTGGGTTTGCGGCGCAGCGCTTGTGGAATACGGCGCTGTTAATCATGCCAGAGTTTGCGAGCGTGCGCTGGATCCGTGCGCTAGAAAAGCGCGGCTTTTTAGTCTCAGCGGGTTCGGCTTGTTCGACCGGCAAGCAGGGGCCTTCGCCAGTGTTGGCGGCGATGGGTGTGCAGGCAGATGCAATGCAGCGTGTGCTACGCGTGAGCTCTGGTTGGGCGACGAGTGCGGCGGATTGGCTCGCGTTGGCGGCAGCCATGGCTGACTGCCGTGCGGAGCTTAGTTCCGAGGCGGACGATTCGACTTCGACCATCATTTCTATTTAACCCGGTCTGGCACTTATGCGTTTCCTCAATCTCCGCGTGCAGGACTTTCGTAATATTGAGTTTGCGGAGCTGGATCTGAGCGCTGGCCGCACGTTTCTGCTCGGCGCAAATGGGCAAGGGAAGTCGAATCTGTTGGAAGCGCTGGGGCTCGTCACGGCGCTGCGCTCGTTTCGTACACAGAGTATGTCGGCGTTGCCGCGGCAGGGCAGTGGTGCCTTTACTGCAGTTTATGCGATTGAGCATGAGTGCGAAGGGCGGACCGAGCTAGAGGTGCAGTCTGGCAAGTCGGGGCGGCGCGTGACGATTGACGATGAGCGAGTGTCACGACTAGGTGACTTTATTGGCCGCTTCCCGGTGGTGTCGCTGAGCTCGGCGGATTTAATGTTGCTGCGCGGCTCGCCGGCAGAGCGCCGCCGCTTTGTAGATCTGACGCTGTCTGCGATTGACCCCGAGTATTACCATGCGCTGCGTAATTATCATCGTGGCGTCGCAGAGCGAAACCGCCTACTGAAAAAAGGTGGAAGTGCGGCGGAGTTGTCGGCCTTTGAGGCGGAGATTGCGCCACATGCGGTGGCTGTGGCGAGTAAGCGACATGACGGGGTGCAACGCTTACGGCAAGTGTTGGTCTCGGTATATGCCGATATTGCGGAGGCCGATGAAGGCCCGGAATTGGAGTTTAAAGTCAACGCTGCTTGTGAGGATGTCGAATCGGTTAGTCGCATGCTGCACGATGGCCGCAAGCGCGATACGATGATGGGCTCGACGCAGAAGGGGCCGCATCGTGATGATTTTCACCTAGCATTGAGTGTTGGCGGGGCAAAGGAGTATGCATCCGATGGCCAGCAGCGCGGATTGTGCGTGGCCTTGCGGATTGCGCAGGCACGGATCTTTCAACAGAGCCTTGGGGTGGCGCCGGTATTGCTGGCGGACGATGTGTTGGGCGAGCTCGACCCACATCGTAGGGCGGGTTTTTGGCGAGCCTGTCCTCCCGAGCTACAGATCATCGCAACTGGGACAGAGTTGCCGGAGGCGAACTCAGACTGGGCGATTTGGCAAGTGGCGCAGGGGCGATTTACTCGTCAGGCGTGAGGCCACTAGTCAGTGCGTATCTCTAAATGCTTCGGATCCGGAGAGATTTAATTGGTGGCGTGCGAAATATTCGGTGCTTTCGGGTCAACCTCGCTTGGTTTAACGGCTTGGCGTTGGAGGCACTGGCAGTTTGAGCTCTTCGACCACGGTTAATTTGCCCCGCGGGTCGCAATTGGCACGCAGGCCGATAAAGCTTTGGTGGTACTGGTCAAAGTAGGGCCAGATTAAGGTATGGTCGGTCTCGGGAATCTTAAGTTGATCAATCGCTTCGCGGCTGAAGAACTCGAAATGCCCTTCATCGATCGCGCAAGGGAGGTGGTTGGTCGGGATGCGGCACTCGAATAGAAACATCAGCCAGTGGCTGGCGCCTTCGTAGCTCTTTTCTGAGACATAGCCGAAGCAGTGCAGATCCTGATCGGATAATTCCAGGCCCACTTCTTCGTGGGCTTCGCGACGGGCGCATTCGTAGGGCGATTCACCAGCGGCCATGTCGAGCTTGCCGCCGATCGGACTCCAGCAGCCTTTATTCGGGGCCTTTAGGCGTTGGATCAGCAAGTGTTCGCCTGCCGCATTGCGGATAAAAATAAGCGCGCTAATTTTGAAGGGGAGAGGCGTTGGCATCGCTCATTACGTTTAATAAGGTGCGCTGTGGCGCAAGTGAATTCGCTTTAAATTTTTTGACAAATATCGCGGTGCAGTCTCGTTGCATTTTCATCAATTTGAACGGCTGCAAATACAGCTCACGAAAAACACTTATTTTTTAAAAGAGAAAATGATTGCTTCGGATTCGATCACTAGCATAACGACAACTTCTTTTATGCCCACTTTTGTGTGGCGTTTCAGTTTATCCCCTCGCTACATTGTCCGAATTCTTCCCCTCCACCGCTTGAGTCAGCTATTTAAATAAGTCTTATAATTTTTTATTCATGAGTGTTTCTAAACGTTTAATCATTAACTGCGGTGCCAGCCGAGTCACCGCTGCGGTGATTTCTTCGCACGGTGGGAGTCTTCAGATCGAGAAGTTGGTGACGGAAGATCTCCAATACGATTTCTCAAATGAGGAAGCGATCCTGCCGAGTGTTGGCGCAGCGCTGAAGGTGTTGGCGCAGACTCACAAGCTTTCTGGTAAGGCGACGCTGATCATCCCCGGCAATCAAGTGCTAACCAAGACGATTCGCATCCCGCACATTGAGGAAGCTAAGCGCGCGCAGATCATCGCCTTTGAAGCCCAGCAAAATATTCCTTATCCACTCCATGAAGTGGTCTGGGATAGTCAAGTAGTCGGAGATGATGGTGTGGAGACTGAAGTGTTGTTCATTGCGGCGAAGTCGAACTTGGTGGATGAGTTTTGTGGTTATGTGTCTGCCGCGGGTTTTACGGCGGAGAGTATTAGTGCTGCGACGGTGCTGGATTATAATACGCTCCAATTCGCCTACCCTGAGTTGGATGACGATGTGCTGTTGATTAACATCGGTGCGCGTTCGACCAATCTACTGTTCCGCAATCCAGAGGGGTTCTTCGTACGTAATATTCAGTTGGGTGGCAACTCACTCACGCAGAATATAGCCGACAGCCTCGGCAAGCCGTTCCTTCAAGCGGAGGCGGTGAAGCATAAGTTCTTTGCTGAGAAGAACGGCTATTCTGAGGATGATTCAGGTGCGCAACTGCTGAACTCCTGTTCCGATTCGTTCATGCGCCGCATGAGCCAAGAGATTACGCGTTCTATCGTGAACTATCGCCGCCAGAAGGGTGGCGCCGCGCCGAAGCGTATTTTATTGAACGGTCGAGGTTCATTGTTGAAGGGCTTAGCCGAGCAA
>JAFMHF010000045.1:16056-17710 GCA_017854655.1 Puniceicoccaceae bacterium
AGCCAAGCGATCCAACGCGTCGAGGGCTTGGTCAATTCTAAATCAAACTGGATTCAGTTCTTTGCCGAGTTACAGGAGAGTCTTCATCTCGCCGAAGATGTGTGGCTGGATAAGCTCAATATTGTACGTGAGCAGTCTGCCGCTGGGGAGTCCTCGTATGAAGTGCTTGTTGAAGGGCAGTTGCTCGTGCGTGAAGCTGTCAATGGCGCGGACAATGTGGATGAAAACGCATTGTCCGATCAGCTGAAGAGCTTGCGAGCCAGCTTTGAAGATTCTGAGTTTATCGTGTCGTCGCATTCACCAGTTATTACTTGGACCAAATTACAAGAAGGTCTCAATGTTCTCCCTTTCAGTATCAATTTGGTCGTGGATCCGGCTAAACCATTATAATTCCTATGGGTTTATTTAAGAAAAATCCTGCCTTCTGTGTCTTCTGTGTGGCTGCTGTGCTCGTATTTGCGGCCGGCGCTACGCTGGTGGTGATGGAATCCGGCAAGCTCTCGAAGTCGAAGCAACAAGTTGCAAGTGCAGATAGCCAAATAAATGGCTTACTGCAGGCGAACCCGGCTCCGACTCCTGCAAATGTGCAAGCTGCGCAACAAAATGCTGCAGCGCTGAGCGCTAAATTGCTAAGCATTCGCGAGAATCTAGAGCGTGGCTCACGCTTAACGATTTCGAATGACGGCACGCGAGTCATGTCTGGCTTACAGAAGTATATATCCAATTATCGCAGGCAAGTCGCGTCGCATAAGAATGCGGCGGAGGTCGCAGCGCCGATTCAGATTCCGGCTGATTTCGCGTTCGGTTTTGAGAAATATCTTAAAACGACGAATATTTCAGAAGATTCGAGCATTGTGCCTCAGTTGGATAAGCAGCGCCAAGTGCTGAGCTACATCCTGAATCAACTGATTGCAGCCGACCCCGCTGGTATACAAGCGGTGGAGCGTGAAATTCTCGGCGAACCTGCCGCGAAAGCAAGCGGCTTTGAAATCAATCCAGCGATCTCAGCGCGTGTGCCAGGTACGATTGATACGCTCGCCTTTCGTGTGACGTTTACTGGCTATACCCCGACTCTGCGTAAGTTCCTTAACAATCTAGCGCAGTTTGATCTGCCGATCGTGGTGCGCAGTGTCACAGTAGATCGTCCCGCGACCAATGCCAAGACTGCCAATGCCAAGAAACCTAAGGCGAGTAACATCGACGACATTTTTGGTGCCTTCGCTGGGTCCTCTAGCTCGGTCAAGGCTGCGCCGGATGCTAATCAAATACCTGTGATCTCCGAGACAGAATCCAGCTTTACCGTGACTCTTGAATTTATCGAAATCATCCTGCCCTCTAATTCTGAGGAGAACCCTGCTTAATCTCACATGAATAAAATATACGATAAACTGCTACTCGCAGTCGCTGTATTAGCACTCCTCGCGAGTGTTGGGTTCTATGTGCTGAAATCGGGAGAGCTGCCTACGGCTGCGCTGCAACTTGGTCAGCCGAGCGATAATCCGTATCAAAGCATCCCAGTTCCAGTTTCCTCGTCAGTCACGGCCACGTGGCCGGATGCTGAAGAGACCAGCCAGCAGCCTGCGGACGAACTCTACGATGTGTTTACACCGCCAAAGATTTGGGTCAATGCCGACGGATCTTTTGGCTTCAAGTC
>JAFMHF010000046.1 GCA_017854655.1 Puniceicoccaceae bacterium
CCACACTCCTTTATTGCATACTAGCCTTTGCGGTTCTTGTGCTTACTGGCAAACTGTTGGCGACGAGCGAGTTCGCGCATGTCGATGGCTGGATCGTCGTCTTCGAAGATTTCTTGGCCAATGATGTGTTCGATGACGTCTTCCATCGTGATGACGCCTGAGATAGTGCCAAATTCATCGACTGCGATGCCGAGTTGTTGATGCTTCTTGAGGAAGATCTGCAGGGCATCATCGACTGTCGCGTTGTCAGGGATGTAGATAGCTTCGCTGGCCATCGAATGAATCGGCAAATCGTCTTGATCTTTCGCTTTGGCACTGAGGATGTCGCGGCGGCGGACGATGCCCGTGATGTTTTCGGTTTCATCGCGGTAGGTTGGGATGCGAGCAAAGGGAAGGTTGCTTTCCTTCTCGAATAAGGAGCCGACGGTTTCTTCTTCATTGATCGCGTAAAGTACGGTGCGCGGTGTCATGATCTGGTCAACTAGCACTTCATCGAGGCTAAGTGCGTTGTGGATCACCTCACGCTCATTCGAGGTTAGCGTGCCTTCCTTCGCGCTTTTCTCCGCGAGTAAGAGGATTTCTTCGTCACTATCGGTAGAGGTTTCAGCTGGTTTGAGCAGTGTGCGCACTAGCACCGCGACGATGCCAGATAGCGGGGCCATGATCGCGCAGACCCAAGTCAGCGGGTAGATCAATATCGGCTGCAGGGCTGGACGATACAGCACACCCATGTTTTTGGGGATAATTTCTGAGAAAAACAGAATGGCGAGGGCCATTGCGGCAGAGACTTTAAAGAGGATATTGGCATCTTCAGGCCAAATCTTAACCGCAAGCCCGCCGACCATGGTGGCACCGAGCGTATTGGCGATGGTGTTGAGGCTTAGAATCGCGGAGCTGGTCTCTGCCAGTTCGATCTTATATTTTTCCAGCTTTTCACCTCTTTTTGGGTGCGTTTTCTTAAGCCCTTCGATTTCAGCGGTGGTGGTGCTGAGGATCATCGCTTCCAGAATGGAGCACAGCGCGGAGACTCCGATCGTGAAGGCGATTGCTAGGGTGAAAGTAAATATCATTAGAAGGTGGCCAGTCGCTGGAAATGAGGGCATTTCGAGTGTCGTCAGTGTCGGCTTGCTAAAAAGTATGTTGATTGAGGCGCGTGCAAATGTTCAAGCACATTCAGCCATGTTATGTCGGTTTTATCATTACGAATAATTGGTGCTAAAGTCTTGACCGATAATAACGCAGGCGGCTATGTATAAACCTTCATTACGACCTCATCAGCTTCAATTGTATGAAATTCCCTGTTCACATCATATCCGCGTTGGCACTTGCGCTTCTTGTTTCAGCATGTGCTTCTTTTGAAAAAGGTGTACCGCAGCAAGTGATAATCGTTTCGTTCCCGACAGAAGCGAGTGTTTATATTGATGGTGTCGCGACTGGCATCACGCCATTGATTGTTGATCTCCCTCGCAAAGTGAGTCACGAGATTCGCCTCGAAAAACAGGGATACAATACTGCGGTTAAATATTTCACTCCGGTGCCGAATGACAAGAATCAGAACTTTATTCGTTTCGGCTTAGCGCAAGACCTTGGCTATTATCATGATCTAGAGCCCCGTGTCATGGAAGCAAAGATGAAGAGTGGGCTGGTGCCGAAGTCGATGGGTGCCGATCCATTTGAGCGTATGGCGCAGCAAGCACTTCAAGCCGATCAGCAACTGGAGGCTGGAGAGATCACTCCGCTTGAGCATAAGTATATTATCGAGCAGATTATTACGTTTTTCGTATCGCAGAATTGACACTAGGCGATCTTTAGGGATTTTCATCAGTTATGAGCGAGCTACCAGCTGACTACCTATACACTAAAGACCACGAATGGATCCAGTTGCACGATGGCGGCACTGCGACAATTGGGATTACTGATTACGCACAGGAGAGTCTCGGTGACATTACTTTTGTAGAGTTCCCTGAAGTCGGTGCGACATTTGAGATGGGTGAGACATTTGGAGTGGTTGAGTCAGTGAAGGCGGCATCGGATCTGTATATGCCTGTCAGTTGTGAGATTGTTGAAGTTAATGAAGCAGTCGATGCGGCGCCAGAGTTGGTCAACCAAGATGCCTTTACTCAAGGGTGGTTGCTGAAAATTCGTTTGACCGACGATTCTCAAATCGCGGATTTGATGAAGCCAGCGGCTTACGCTGAACTCATCTAAACTTAGGGCGGACTCGTTTAATCGAGGTGACTGGATTATTTAATGGGAAGCGTGCGCTCTCGCTTCTTTTTGCTTTCTAAGCACGCGTGCATACGTCATTTTTCGCGTCTATTGATTAAGATAAGCAACGCGAAGATTTATGAAGCAAACCACTGAACCCGGTAAAGACGATTGGACGATCGCCACCGCTGAAGACTATTATGGTCTCAAGCGCTGGGGCGGCGGGCATTTTTCGGTTGATGAGGATGGCTTTATGTTGGTGCACCCGTCGCGTGATCAACGCAGCATCCGTATTCATGATATCGTGACTGAGGCGATTAGCAAAGGGCTCAAGCCGCCGCTGACGATTCGTATTCAGGACCTTTTGCGCACACGAGTCATCGATTTAAACGAGCTATTCGCACAAGCCATTAAAGATGAAGACTACCAAGGTAAGTATCGCGGTGTCTTTCCGATTAAAGTCAACCAGCTGCGTGAAGTGATCGAGGAGATCCAGGATGCCGGTGCTGCGTTTGACTATGGTTTAGAGTGTGGCAGTAAGCCCGAGCTGATGATTGCTTTGGCGATGCATAAGAATCCGAAGTCTTTGATCATCTGCAACGGTTACAAGGATGATGAATTTATTAAACTTGCACTCCACGGTCGACGACTCGGCAAAGAGATTTTTTTGGTAGTAGAGCAGCTCAGTGAGGTCCCACGTATTATTCAGATCAGTAAGACGCTCGGCGTGCGGCCGTTGATCGGCTTTCGAATCAAGCTGTCCACATCTGGCGAAGGGAAGTGGGCCAGTTCTGCAGGAGAAGATGCCAAGTTCGGTCTGACTAGTCCTGAACTCATCGATGCCACGCGCCGCCTTAAGCGCGCCGGACTAGAGGATTGCCTGCAACTCATTCATTTCCACATCGGCTCGCAGGTGCCCAATATTCAGACCATCAAAAAGGCCACGGTCGAAGCCACGCGTTTTTTCTGTGAACTCAAGAAGATGGGCTTCCCCATGCGTCTGATGGATGTCGGCGGTGGTCTTGGTGTTGATTACGACGGTTCGCGGAGTAACTACGAGAGTTCGATGAATTACACCATGCGTGAATATGCGCGCGATGTGGTCTATAATATTAAGACCGTTTGCGCAGATGCAGGCGTCGAGGTGCCAGATATTGTGACCGAGAGCGGGCGAGCGATTGTCGCACCGCATTCGATCCTCGTCACCCGCGTCTGCGATCGTATTTCGAAGACTTCGGTCGATCCGAAAATACCGAAGAAAAAAAAGCGCAATCCAATCCTTCGTGACCTTCAAGCGGTTCTAGTCAACGAGCATGGCTCTAGTCCTTTGGAGCGCTACCATGACGCGCAGCAGAAAAAGGAAGAGGCCAATAACCTCTTTTCACTCGGTTATCTCGATCTTGCTGAAAAAGCCGAGGCGGATGCCACCTACTGGAAGATTTGCAAGGAACTCGCTGAACAAGGTAAGGGTGAGGGCTATACACCCGAAGAACTCGAGTCGTTGCCGCAGATGATGGCTGAGCAATACGTCTGCAATTTTTCGGTGTTTCAATCGCTGATCGACCATTGGGCTTGCGATCAATTATTTCCGATCGCGCCGCTGCATCGTCTCAATGAGTCGCCAGATGTGGATGCTACTTTGGTTGACATTACTTGCGATAGTGAGGGCAAAGTTTCCAAGTTCACCGATGTAGAAGATGTGCGTAGCACACTTCGTTTGCATGAGCTCAATGCCAAGCAACCATACTTCCTTGGCATCTTTTTGGTCGGTGCGTATCAAGACATCATGGGTGATTTGCATAATCTCTTTGGTCGCGTGAATGAGGTGCATGTCTTCCTTGAAGACGATGAAGAGAACGGCTTTTACATTGAAGATAGTATCAAGGGCTTCACGGTGAACGATGTGCTCGGTTTTACGCAATACGATGGTCACATTTTGACGCGGCAATTGAAGAAGCAAATCGACCGCGCCACTAAGGCAGATATCATCAAACCGCGCGAGGGCACACGTATGCTCGATGAATATGCTGAGATCCTTAGTGGGCATACTTATCTTGCGACGTAACGCTCTAGGACTCCTGGCGTAAAGCCAGTCGCTACGAATGAATCATTGTAGCGAGCGGGTTTATCCCGCGATTGAATTGCGTGTTCGGATTTAGCCCCGTGATTACGTGAGGCCTTGCGAATGTATGACGACATGATGATGCTCATCTTTTCGCCTTATGAATAATCTTCACTCCAACGCATTGCTCCAGAGTATAAAAGACGCGCCTTTGCTCGTTGGCGATTTGTCAGAAGCTGCGTCATTTGATCGTGCTTTGCTAGGTATGCCGACGGCGGAGATGCGCCCTAATGCCAATCAGAAACTCGGCCATTTATTCGAGGATACACTACACTTGTTACTGAGCGCATCCGATCAATTAGAAGTTCTGGCTGACCATCTTCAAGTGTTTGATCGTAATCAGATCACCTTAGGGGAGATGGATTACATCCTGCGGGATGTGCGCACGCAGCAGGTGTTTCAACTCGAGCTGGCGGTTAAGTTTTATCTCGGGATGCCGACTGCCGAGGGTTGGAGTTTCCCAGGGCCGAATCCACATGACAATTGGCAGCGAAAACTACAACACATGCGCAGGCATCAATTGACGTTGGCGCAACGACCAGAGGCACAGGCACTATTGGCTGAGCGTTGGGGGTGTGCGGAGGTGGAGGCTCGTCAATTGATCTACGGCTGCATCTGTTACCCGATGGGAGTGGCGGAGTACCCCTTGCCGGAAAGTGTGCGTCCTGATTGTCGGCAAGGACGCTGGCTTTATGCGCAAGACTGGCAGCATTTCTTTGCTGATACCTCCGAAGTCTGTATGATTCCTAAGCCGCTGTGGCCAGTTGTGATGACTGCACCGCTACGCGAGTCATTGCCGCGCGCATCCATCTCAGCCTTGCATGCCGCGAGTGCTGAGCGCTGCGTGATGTTTGTGCTGCCGAATTCTGAGGAACCTCACTTTTTGGTGCCGAACCATTGGCTTGGGTAATTACTGCTGCAATCAATCGACCCGCAGTCTTGCCCTCGAATGCGAGCGCGTCTATCGCTATGGTTTGTATTTATGAAATCGTTGCCGCCAAAACATGCCGATTCGATCTCCGTTAAGGGAGCGCGTGAGCATAACTTAAAGAATATCAGTCTTAAGATTCCGCGTAATCAATTGGTGGTGATCACCGGAGTGAGTGGGTCGGGGAAGTCATCGCTCGCATTTGATACGATTTATGCCGAGGGCTATCGGAAGTATATTGATAGTCTATCGACTAAGGCGCGCACGGTGCTGGAGCAAATTCCGCGGCCAGATGTGGATTTCATTCAAGGCCTATCGCCGGTGATCGCCTTGGAACAACGTACTGGCGGCGGAGGTAGCCCGCGTAGCACGGTGGCTACTGTCACAGAAATTGCGGATTTCAGTCGAGTGCTGTGGGCGGTCTGTGGCACGCCGTATTGCCCTAAAGATGGCGGACTGATTGAGCGCCGCTCGATGGATGATTGTTTGACGCGTGTGTTTGCTGAACCTGAGAAGAGTCGCTTGATGATTTTAGCGCCGTGGATGATTACCAAGCCGTCGATTTTGCGGGAGGAACTGCCGCGCTTACAGCAGCGTGGGTTTCAGCGTGTGCGAATCAATGGGGCGGTGCGCCGATTAGACGAGCCCGATTTGATCGATTCGAAGGCATCGGAGATCGTGGTCGAGATTGTCGTGGACCGCATTGTGTTAAAGGCAGATCAACGCAGCCGTTTGGCGGATTCGTTAGATCTGGCCTTCAGTGAGGGCGGCGATCGTGCGATTGTATTGATCGAAGATAAAGCTGCAAAGGATGGCTGGCGTGAGTTGCCGCTGAGTAATCGTCTGGCCTGTGTGACTTGTGGCGATGTATATGATTCGATTTCACCGCGGCATTTCTCGTGGAATCATGCCGAAGGAGCCTGCGCTGAATGCGGCGGACTGGGAGAGACACTGCAATTTCAACCCGAGCTGTTAGTGCCGGACCCCTTGAAGACCGTGAAGCAGGGCGCAATCAAGCCGTGGCGTCTTGGCTCGAAGCAAATGATTATTAAACGTAATGCCATCTTGAAGCAATTGGCTCAGCAGTTGCCATTTGATCCGGATGTGGCGTGGGAAGAATTGGATGCTGAGGTACAGGCGCAAATTTTGCATGGCACAGGAAGTCGTCAGTTTAGCTTTAAGTTAAAAGGGGGCAACTCGAAGCCAGAAGCGATTGAGTTTGCTGGCGTGCTGGCTGACCTAGAGAACATGCGGCTCACCACTACGAGCGATGGATTACGGGCGCGGCTGATGGCCTATCAAACTAGCAGCGTCTGCGAGACTTGTCATGGCCGCCGCCTGCGGCCGTCGAGTTTGAGTGTGTTGATCGAGGGCGTCTCGATTGCAGACTTTTTGTGCTTATCGCTGCACGATGCACAGGCATTTGTCGCGAAGTTAGAGTCGAGTGCAGACTACGAGACAGTGAGCGATGCGATTCATGGTTTGGCCGAACGCTTGTCTTTCTTGAATGAGGTGGGTCTGAGTTATTTAACCTTGAATCGTAGCTATGCCACTTTAAGCGGCGGCGAGGCGCAGCGTGTGCGCTTAGCGACTCAGCTTGGCATGTCCTTGATTGGGGTGGTGTATATTTTGGATGAGCCGAGCATCGGCCTGCACCCATTGGATAATCGCCGTTTGATTCAAACTTTGCTCGGGTTGCGTGATCGGGGTAATTCCGTGGTGGTGGTCGAGCACGATGCCGACACCATGCGGGCGGCGGATCATTTGATCGAGCTCGGGCCTGGTGCTGGTGTGGAGGGCGGCGAACTGATTTTCGAAGGAGAGCCGCAGGCCTCGTATACTGCAGGGACGAGTCGTTCCGGGCCGTTTTTGAGTGGACGGCAGCGCGTGGAGAAATGTGTAGAGTCTTTGCAGCCGACCAAAGATTGGTTGACCGTGAAGAAGGCAACCGAGAATAACCTGAAGTCAGTCGATGCCGCTTTTCCAGTTGGATTATTGACGGTGGTTTGCGGACTGTCGGGTTCGGGCAAGAGTACTTTGGTGAATGGTATTTTGGCCAAGGCCGCAGCGTTTAAATTGAACCGGGCGAAGTCGATTCCAGGTAAACATGCCGGCGTGCAGGGCTTGGATAATTTTACCTCAGTGGTGCAGGTGGATCAGTCGCCGATCGGTCGTAGTCCGCGCTCAAATCCAGCGACTTATACCAAGTTATTTGATCAATTACGTGACCTGTATGTGAAGTGTTCGTTGGCGAAAATTCGAGGTTATAAGCCGAGTCGTTTCAGTTTTAATGTATCGGGTGGACGCTGCGAGCGCTGCAAAGGCGATGGAGTCATCAAGCTTGATATGCAATTTATGGCAGACGTGTATTCGGCATGTACTAGTTGCCACGGCCAGCGCTATAATCGTGAGACTTTGGATGTGCGCTTTAAGGGCTTTAGCATCGCCGATGTGCTGGCGATGAGTGTCGACGAGGCGTTGGCGATTTTTGATAAGCAGCCCCGTATTGCCGAGAAGCTGCGCACCTTGTCGGATGTAGGTTTGGGCTATATTAAGCTCGGCCAACCTGCGACAACGTTGTCTGGCGGTGAGGCGCAGCGGATTAAATTGTCATTAGAACTGAGTAAACGACAGCAGGGCGAAACGCTTTATATACTAGATGAACCTACCACGGGACTGCACTGGTTGGATGTGCAGCGCCTAATGGATATGCTCTTTAAGCTGCGCGATGCTGGCAACACGATCTTAATCATCGAGCATGATCTCGATGTCATTCGCTTGGCGGATTGGATCATCGAACTTGGCCCGGAGGGTGGCGATGGCGGTGGCGAGATTGTGTTCGCGGGCGATGTCGCAACTTTTGCAGAAGGCAACGAAACGCCGACACAGCAGGTGTTTGAGTGAGCTTCGTGTTGTAAGATGCGGGGAACTTGTTTGATTGGAGGGCAACGCTCCGTCGTTGCCGCTTAAAGCGTGACTGGTGCACGACGCGTGGAAAGACAGAGCATTTCCCTCCAACGAGATTTCTGGAATCGGATTAATTTCTGCCCAAGGCCTTCTCCACATCCGCGCCGCTAGGGGCCTGAAAAGCGCTGAGTTGAAACTCGGGGAGGATCGAGAGGAGGTGATCGAAGATGTCGCCCTGGATGTCTTCAAAGTTGGCCCATGCGGTGTCGTTGGCGAAGGCGTAGAGCTCGATCGGTAGACCCGTCTGGGTTGGCGCGAGTTGGCGCACAATGAGTGTCATGCCGCTTTGGTGAATCTTCGGGTGGTTGCGCAAGTAGGCGACGCAGTAGGCGCGGAAGGTACCAACGTTGGTGAGGCGACGACCGTTGATGAGTTCGGAAAGGTCGTCTGCCACGTCGGCGTTGTATTTTTGAATGTCTCCGAGCTTGGTTTCAAGGTAGGGGCGTAGGATACGGATGCCTTTGAAGCGTTCGAGCAGTGTTTCGTCGGCAAACTGGATGGTACGCAGGTCGATGTTGAGCGAGCGCTTGATGCGGCGGCCACCAGATTCACTCATGCCGCGCCAATTTTTAAAGGAGTCGGAAATAAGGGCGTAAGTCGGCACCGTGGTGATCGTTTTATCCCAATTCTGTACTTTAACGGTGGTCAGGGAGACGTCGATCACATCGCCATCGGCACCGCGTCCAGGCATCTCGATCCAATCGCCAACCATGACCATGTTGTTAACAGAGAGTTGGAAACCCGCGACCAGACCGAGGATCGCGTCCTTAAAAATGAGCAGTAGGATGGCGGTGACGGCACCGAGCCCAGAGAAAAAGACGAGAGGGGATTTGTTGAGGATGGCGGAGAGGATAAAGATACAACCGATGAGGTTGATCACGAGCTTTGCGGCTTGGATGAAGCTCTTGGCAGGGAAGCGCTTGGCGACAGGGAGTTGATCCCAAATGGAGCGGCAGAAGTTGAGCAGGCCATCGATGATCAAGAGCACGATGACGATTAGGTAGGTGTTGACGACGACTTGGCAAAAGGCGATGAGCTGTGGGTGGGTTGCAAACAGTATCGGCGTGAAGATGTGTATGATCGCTGCTGGGACAATATGTGAGAAGCGTATGAGAACGCGCTGCTCGGTGAGTTCGTCATCCCATTTGGCCCCAGATTTATGAATTAATGGATGGATGACCGAGGTGATGACGCGCTTGGCGGCGTAGTTGGCGAGCCATGCGAGTATCGCGAGGTAAAGTGCCGATAGGAGCAGTCCCAAAATTTCGGCCATCCCGACAGAGAGCTTAAACTGGAGGAGCCAAGTGGAGATATTTTCTGCAGACATAACAAGAGTGATGAGGAATTCGTTACGAGATTACAATCATAGAGGCATAGATGTTAGGGTGTTTTGTTAGATTGGCTTGCCTGGCCCGAGAGGCTCCGCTCATAATGTTTAAATGCGTCTCCTTTTTATTCTTAGCTGTGTTTTCATGTCGTTTTCATTTGAGTCGATGGCAAACTCGAGTAATTCATACTTGGTTCAACGCATCCTTGAGCGCTATACGGAGACCTTAGGTGGTCCGCGATCGGTAGCAGCACTGTCTTCGCTAAGTATTGAGGGATATCAAGTTCAGGATGGGACGAGCTATCAATTTTTGATGCGCAAGAAGCGCCCAAACTCGATTCGTTATCGTTTGACTGCCGATGAGACCTCAATTGTTTGCGGCTTTAATGGTCGTCAAGGCTGGCAACGTACAAAGGTTGGAGGGGAGGTGACGATTGAAGATTTGTCGACCGATCAACTCTCAGCGCTTCGTGATGAGGCTGATTTTGACAGTCCGTTGATTCATCATCTGGAGAAGTCGTGGAATCAGATATTCCTCGTCGGCAATGAACAACTTGGCGATACGTACGTTAATGTGTTGGAGGTGAAAAAGTTTCGTAAGCCATTTGTGCGCTACTATCTAAATCCAAGTAGTGGGCTGGTTCTTAAACGTGTGCAAATTCATCCGGATGGATCGTTCGGCTTAGAGACTCAGTATCGGGATTACCGCGAGATCGCTGGTTATCAGTTTGCATTCGAGGTCGAAAATCGAATCGGAGACCAGCTGGTGTCACTGGTTAGAATCGAGACGATTGAGGTCAATCCTGGCTTGTTGAGTTTCTATTTTGAGAAACCGAAGAACTGAGTGAGGGGGATACCTTGCTTGGAGGCTGGCTCAAAATGCAATAAGTTGCTGTTTCCATTCGAGCTAAAGGCTGGAGGGGCATCGTTTCGATGCCCGTGCGTCACCTTGGCTTGTATGTATGAAATTTAGGCGACTCCCACCCTCGTAAACTGCGGACGGCGTCCCTCCACCAAAAACACTAAGATTCGGGCAGAATCATAAATTTATGAGACAGCCCAGGCGCATTAGTTGTGTCCGATATTTTGGTCGTCCAAGTCGCCTTTTAATTGAATGTCGAGCTTGAGACGTTCGATCTCGGACTGTAGGAAGTTGGCAAATTTCTGGTAACGTGGCACAATGCCGCGCGTTTCTAGAAGCTCTTGCTTGAACGTCGCAGATGAGCAAAGTGTATAGATCGCCAGATCGAGCGCGTTTTCTGGTTCGCTGATATTACCTAGAAATTGCAGCACCTCTTTGGGAATGTTTGCGCCAAGTCGGCGCTGGGTTTGGATCAGGCTGAGTAGTCGGCTTTTTAAGGTCGCGATTTGGTCTTCAGGGCCACCCCATTCACTGAGGATTTGACGAATCCGGGCTGTGCGGTAGGGCTCTTCAGTGACGATCGCTTCAAGCTCGACGCGGGCGAGTCCTTGCAAGACAAGATTTGAGCTGCCGTCGGGGTTCTTTTTACAGGCCCGTACTACGCCAATCGCTGCGATCGAGTAGGGCGTCTCGGAGTGGGGGGCGTCTTCGTTGCGCTCGTCAAGTGTCGCGACCGCGAAGATGCGATCGTTGTTGAGCACGTCGCTGAGCATCTCTTTGTAGCGCGGCTCAAAAATGAACAGCGGCATCATCGCTTGAGGAAAAAGTACGGTGCCGCCGAGAGTCATGACGGGGACTTCGCTAGGAATTGTGCTGTTTTCAATCATGACTGGTAGCTTAACGGCTTTTTTGGTGTTGATCTAGTTCCACTCATCAGGATGCATTTTGGCGTGATCGGGTTCTACAGTTTCGGCGTAGTATACCGCCATGCGAAAGTAGCGCATGCGATCATCTGGTATGTCTTGGTTCTTCAGCCGAGCTTCTTCGAACAGTACCTCGGGCGCGCGCCCTTGCAGCTCGTAGATTTCACAAATGCCGAGGTCGATCAGGTTGCGCGCAGTCGCAATATCCATGCGTGGAATACGCATGAGAGGCGAGTTAAGCGCTTCATAATCGACTTTCTTTTTCTTCTTTAGCGAGAGCATTCCGCGCAGTTGAAGCTAGAATTCTACGAAATGCAATCAGTTCGGGGCAGTACAGTGATTTTTGTGTCACAGCTAGCGACAGCGACTACTTAGTGTGACACAAAATGTGACATAGTGGCACGAATTGTTGTGCGGTGCGGGCAGTTGGATACTGGTATTTTATATAAAAGCCTTTTATAATCAATGACTTGTGCCTCTTAATTGCTCGTGGCATCGCATTTGCTATAAGATTGGCATGGCTAAAATAATTGGAATCGACTTAGGCACGACAAACTCATGCATGTCCGTAATGGAAGGTGGGGAATCTGTTGTCATACCAAACTCGGAGGGTGCCCGCACCACTCCTTCTGTTGTGGCGTTCGCTAAAAATGGCGAACGTCTCGTAGGTCAGGCTGCAAAACGCCAGGCTGTCACAAATCCTAGTAACACGATCTTTTCCGCCAAGCGCTTCATCGGCCGTAAGTTCTCTGAAGTTCAAGAGGAAGCAAAGAGTCTCCCGTACGAAATCGTTAAGGGCAAGAACGGCGATGCTTACATTGAGTGTGAGGTTAAGGGCGAGAAAGAGCAGTTCGCTCCCGAGCAGATTTCTGCGATGATCTTGCAAAAACTCAAGTCTGACGCCGAAGCATACCTTGGCGAAACAGTTACAGAGGCTGTGATCACTGTGCCCGCTTACTTTAATGACGCGCAGCGCCAAGCGACTAAAGATGCTGGGCAGATCGCGGGTCTCGAAGTGAAGCGTATTATCAACGAGCCGACTGCAGCAGCGCTCGCTTATGGACTTGATAAAGGTCAAGACGAAGTGATCGCGGTGTATGACCTTGGAGGTGGCACATTTGACGTATCGATCCTCGAAATCGGTGACGGTGTGTTCGAGGTGAAATCAACTCACGGTGACACACACCTCGGCGGTGATAACTGGGATAGCGCGTTGATCGATTTTTTGGTTGAAGAATTCAAGAAGGAGCAAGGTATCGACCTGCGCACCGACAAGATGGCACTTCAGCGCCTCAAGGAAGAAGCAGAAAAAGCGAAGATCGCACTGTCCTCGACTCAGAGCACAGATATTAATCTTCCGTTCATCACTGCAGATGCTAGTGGACCGAAGCACCTTAACATTCAGCTCACTCGTGCGAAGCTCGAGCAGATCTGTGATGCGCTCTACCAGCGCACCATTGCTCCTTTTGATGAATGCCTCCAGTCTTCCGGCCACTCGAAATCCGAACTCGGTGAGCTTGTGCTCGTTGGCGGTATGACACGTGCACCTAAGGTGGTTGAAATCGCGACTAAGCTGACTGGCAAGGCACCACACCAAGGTGTGAATCCTGACGAAGTGGTCGCAATCGGTGCTGCGATTCAAGGTGGTGTGCTTCAAGGTGATGTGCGTGATGTGCTGCTTCTTGATGTGACTCCGCTTACCCTAGCAATCGAAACTGCAGGTGGCGTGGCAACTGCCATGATCGAGCGCAACACCACAATCCCGACTAAGAAGAGCCAAACCTTCTCTACGTATGCAGACAATCAAACTGCTGTGGACGTCAAAGTGCTCCAAGGTGAGCGCCCGATGGCGAAGGATAACAAGACACTCGGAAATTTCCGTCTGGATGGTATCCCTTCCGCGTCTCGTGGCACTCCTCAGATTGAAGTGACTTTCGATATCGATGCCAATGGTATCCTTAACGTCAGCGCTAAGGATCAAGGCACTGGTAAAGAGACGCACATCACTATCTCTGGTTCGTCCGGTCTCGATAAGGATGAAGTCGAAAAGCTCAAGCGCGAAGCCGAAGCACACGCGACCGAAGACGAAGCCCTCAAGGCTGGCGTCGAGGCACGCAACGAACTCGACAACATCGTTTATCAGTCCGAAAAGCAGATCACTGATCTTGGCGACAAGATCCCTGCGGACAAGAAGACTGAGCTCGAAGCTGCGATTGCTGAAGGCAAGGCTGTTCTTGAAAACCAAGACGCTGACGTCGATGCATTAAAAGCACCGAAGGATAAGATCAATGAGATCATGCAATCTTTCGCTGAAGAAATGTATAGCCAGCAAGCTGCTGAAGGTGCTGCTGCAGGCCCAGAAGGTGCTGAGCCAACTGGCGACGCCGCTACCGATGCAAAGCAAGCCGATGGCGAAACAGTTGACGCTGACTTCGAAGTCGTTGACGAAGATAAGAAATAATCTCTAAAAGTAGTTAGAAGGAGGGAGTTAGCAGTTAGAATAAAGAACTAACTTCTAACTCCTAATTTCTAACTTCTTTATAATCCAATTCTCCAAACAATAAATAAATAATACTATGAAGATCAAACCACTCGGTGAACGCGTTTTATTAAAGCGCATTGAAGAAAATGAACAAGTCCGCGGCGGCATCATTATTCCTGATTCTGCTAAAGAAAAATCACAGGAAGCTGAAGTTGTAGCACTTGGCACTGGCAAGAAAGACGAGAACGGCAAAGTGATTCCGTTTAATGTCAAAAAGGGCGACAAAGTTCTCCTTCCTGGTTACGGTGGCACACCTGTTAAAGTTAATGGTGTTGAATACATTCTCATCGAAGAAGATAGCATCCTCGGCGTCATCGCTTAAGCGATTTTGCTCACTTATTTAAACAATATAATTTAAAGAAATAACATATTATGGCTAAGCAAATTTTATTTGATGAAGCAGCACGTAAAAAGATCCTTAAAGGGGTCGAAACACTTTCACGTGCAGTTAAAGTAACACTCGGACCGAAGGGGCGTAATGTTCTGATCGACAAAAAGTTCGGTGCGCCGACTGTCACTAAGGACGGTGTTACCGTTGCGAAAGAAATCGATCTAGCTGATCCTTTCGAAAATATGGGTGCACAAATGGTGCGCGAAGTCGCTTCTAAAACTGCAGACTCTGCAGGTGATGGCACGACGACTGCGACCGTGCTTGCTGAAGCGGTTTACCGTGAAGGCATCAAGAATGTAGCTGCAGGCGCAAACCCTATCTACCTCAAGCGCGGTATCGATAAGGCTGTTGCTGCTGCAACTGCCGCATTTGCTAAACAGAGCAAGAAGGTCAAGGACCGCGAAGAAATTCGCCAGGTTGCGACAGTTTCTGCTAACTGGGATGCTGAAATCGGCGACATCATTGCAGACGCAATGGACCGCGTTGGTAAAGACGGCACTATTACAGTTGAAGAAGCCAAAGGCATCGAAACATCTCTCGACGTGGTCGAAGGAATGCAATTCGACAAGGGCTATCTCTCACCTTACTTCTGCACCGATGCAGAGGCTCAAGAAGTGAACTTCGATGACGCACACATCCTGATTAACGAAAAGAAGATCAGCAGCCTCAACGAAATCCTTCCTTTGCTTCAGCTCGTTGCTAAAACCAACAAGCCACTGCTCATTATTGCAGAAGACATCGAAGGCGAAGCGCTTGCCGCACTGGTTGTGAATAAGCTTCGTGGCACATTGAACGTCGCAGCAGTGAAGGCTCCTGGCTTCGGTGATCGTCGCAAGGCGATGCTCGAAGACATTGCAGTGCTCACTGGTGGTCGTTGCATCACTGAAGATCTTGGCATCAAGCTTGAGAATGTTCAGCTTAGCGATCTTGGTAGCGCAAAGCGTGTTTCTGTTGATAAGGAAAACACAATCATCGTCGAAGGTGGCGGTAAGAGTTCTGAGATCCAAGGCCGCGTGAAGCAAATCCGCCGTCAGATCGAAGCGACGACTTCCGACTACGATCGTGAGAAGCTCCAAGAGCGTCTCGCTAAAATCGCTGGTGGTATCGCCGTCATTAACGTTGGTGCACAAACTGAGCCAGAAATGAAGGAGAAGAAGGATCGCGTCGACGACGCCCTTCACGCGACACGTGCTGCAGTTGAAGAAGGCATCCTCCCCGGTGGTGGTGTTGCACTGCTCCGTGCAGCTAAGGCCATCGAGAAAGCTGCCGAAGGACTTGAAGGCGACGAGCAACTCGGCGCACTCATCGTTCGCCGCGCAATCGAGTCACCGCTCCGTCAGCTTTGCACCAATGCTGGAGTTGAAGGTTCTTTGGTTGTTTCCGAAGTGCTTAAGTCTAAAGGCTCCAAGGGTTATAACGTCGCGACTGGCGAATATGTTGACCTCCTTGCTGCTGGTATCGTTGATCCAGCCATGGTAACTCGCACTGCGCTTCAAAACGCTGGTTCGGTTGCTGGTTTGCTCCTTACTACAGAATGCATGATCACAGACGCTCCTGAAGAAGGTGGCGCAGCTGCTGGTGGCATGCCTGACATGGGCGGCATGGGCGGCATGGGTGGTATGGGCGGCATGATGTAATTCCTCTGGGAAATACATCTGCTCAACACTTAGCACATCATTATTACAAAGCCCCGACTGTTAACAGTCGGGGCTTTTTCGTGGGTAGAAGCGACACTCTTGTCGCTTTGTGAAATGAAGGGAGAGCGACTCGCCCTCGTGGTTAGAGGCGACACTCTTTTCGCTTTGTGAAATGGAGTGAGGGCGACCCGCCCTCGTGGTTTCATGACGTGGGCGAGTCACCCACGCTCCTTTCGCAGTCAGCTCGCTGAGTTGTAGCCACGGCGAGAACTCCCCGTCTGACGCTGGAGGCCATATTTGAGCAGCGTGGCCTCGATCGTGAGATCGGGCAGCGTTGGCCAGATCCCTGCTAGCTTTTAACCTAGCCAATCCGTCTGATCCGTTTAGCACTTTAGCAATGAAGCGCCTTTTTCTAGCCTGTTACCTAACTCTGCAGTTGTGCCTATCTGCTTGGGTGCAACCGAAAGAGCAGTCTTGGGATCTGCTGCGTGTGTTCAATGCATCGACGCATGTCTTTTACGGAGAGGTATCGAAGGTGCTGCCTGAACCTGTGTTTCGGACTGGAGTGATGGCGGTGGCCGTTCAAGACTTGGGACGTGAGGAGTTGCCCGTGCAGGAGATTTTTTGGGCAGAAGGCAAGTGTATCACATTTTCTGTGCAGGAGGCCTTCAAGGGACCTGTTATTGAATCGTTCGAATGTTATCAATCGGATCAGGATGCACGCCTTTGGACTTATGTTGAAAACGATGCGGGCGATATCTTTCTGTCACCACCAGTCGTTCTAGATCCATTGCTGTTAAAGTTGGATCAGACAGATCGTGGGCTATTTTTTGTTCGGTATTATCTTGGCTCTAATATTCCCGTTTTGTACCACGCGCGTTTTGGGAAGTGGGCAGAGGATGACTTGGCATTGCTTCGCAGGCATCAGGCCGCTGGCGGCGATTCGCTTGAAGCGGTGCGGCAACAGCTGCAGCGGCAACAGCAGTTGCAAGCGGCTCAGGAGGCTGATGAGTTTAAGATGTTCGAAGATGAGTATTATAAAATACTGCGTATTAGAGAGCTCGAAATTCGCCGTAGTTTATTAGCAGATCTAGTAGTGCGTATGGGGTTTGAAGGGCGCTGGTCGTATTATGAATTTAAAGAACGCTACCTCCAGGATTTCGGAGCTTATCTCGAAGTGACAGCGCATGAGGTTGTGCCATCGGAGCCAACTGATAAGAAAGAGAAACTCTGGAAAACCGTTTCCGAGGAATTAAATAAAATAGATGTTATTTTAAATGCTCGTGCTGCACGGCGTTAAGCCGTCCTAAAAAGGAGTGAGGGCGATCCGCCCTCATTGCAGAACGCCGTGGGCGGGTCGCCCACACTCCTTTAGCACACCACTCTCACTCCCCACTGCTTCGCGTAGCGAAACCCTACGCACTGACTGCTTCAGGCGCGTCTTTTTCGACCTTCAGGTTGTCGATGATAAAGGTCTGCCGATCAGGTGTATTTTTGCCCATATAGAAAGTGAGCA
>JAFMHF010000116.1:0-1613 GCA_017854655.1 Puniceicoccaceae bacterium
ACTATGGGCAAAGCAACTGGATTTATGGAATTTGAGCGTAAGACGATCGCAAATCGCGATCCGCTCGAACGCGTCAAGGACTGGAACGAAATTCACGAAGATTTCGACGCCGAGAAAGTGCAGACACAAGGCTCACGCTGTATGGACTGCGGCACGCCTTACTGCCACACGGGCATGAGCCTTGCCAACATGGCGAGCGGTTGCCCAGTTAACAATCTCATCCCAGAATTCAACGACCTCGTCTACCGAGGCAAGTGGCACGATGCTTACCTGCGACTCGCCAAGACCAACAACTTCCCAGAGTTCACTGGCCGCGTCTGCCCCGCTCCGTGCGAAGGCTCTTGCGTGCTAGGTCTCATCGAGCCAGCCGTCACGATTAAGGATATCGAGTGCTCCATCATCGACAAGGCCTGGAACGAAGGTTGGGTCAAGCCACAGCCTCCAGAAGAGCGCACCGGTAAGAAAGTCGCCGTCGTCGGTTCTGGCCCTGCCGGCCTCGCCGCGGCGGATCAGCTCAACAAAGCGGGGCACCTCGTCACGCTTTTCGAGCGCGCTGACCGCCCAGGCGGTCTCCTCATGTATGGTATCCCCAACATGAAGCTTGAGAAGCAAGTCGTCACGCGCCGCGTACAACTGATGCAAGCCGAAGGCATCATCCTCGAATGTGGCATCGAAATCGGGGTCGATATTTCCTCCAAACAATTGATGGAAGACTTTGACTCCGTCGTGCTGTGCTGCGGTGCCACCAAGCCGCGCGATCTGCCGATCGAAGGCCGCGAGCTCAACAACATTCGTTACGCCATGGAGTTCCTCGGGCCCAACACCAAAGAGCTTTGGGACATCAAGGACGGCAAGTCCGAGCAATTCAGCGAACTCGCCAAGGGCAAGAACGTCGTCATCATCGGCGGCGGTGACACTGGCACCGACTGTGTCGGCACCTCCCTACGCCACGGCTGCAAAAGCGTGGTGCAGCTCGAGATCATGCCTAAGCCTCCAATTGAGCGCGCAGCGAATAATCCATGGCCTGAATGGCCGAAGACTTACAAGATGGACTACGGCCAAGAAGAAGCCGAAGCGATTCAGGGTGAAGACCCACGTCAATACCTCGTCAGCTCCAGCCGTTTCTCTGGCGATGCAGATGGCAACGTCAAGGCGGTTCACATCCACGACATCGAGTGGACCAGCGACAACGGCCGCTTCGTACCTCAAAAGGTCGAAGGTAGCTCACGCGTGCTCGAAGCCGACCTTGTCCTGCTCGCAATGGGCTTCCTCGGACCCGAAGCAACCATCGCCGAAGAACTCGGCCTCGATCTCGACGCCCGCTCCAATGTGCAAGCTGAATACGGCAAGTTTAACACTAGCCTCGAAGGTGTCTTTGCAGCAGGCGACATGCGCCGTGGTCAGTCCCTAATCGTTTGGGCGATCAACGAAGGCCGCGCCGCAGCCCGCGAGTGCGACAAGTTCCTAATGGGCGCGACTCAGCTTCCGTAGGGCGTTGTTGGTTGAACGTTGTTCGTTCTAAACCGCAAACTTTTCAACAGCCGCATCCTCACTCGATGCGGCTTTTTTGTGGTTCATAGTCGATTAGAGGGCAAAGGAGGGAGGGCGACTCG
>JAFMHF010000116.1:1703-3977 GCA_017854655.1 Puniceicoccaceae bacterium
TCGCCAGACAGGATGGTTGTGGGCGAGTCGCCCACACTCCTTTTACTATCAATATTGTTGTGGCCGACAGAGTACCGTTGCGAGCGCCAGAAGCGTGACACGATAAGCAAGCATACATTTGCCGGTTTGCTTGCACTGCCCAAGGCGCCAGAGTATAAGTTAATCCATGAAAACTATTTCCCGAATTTCCCTGCTGCTGTTGCTCGTACTGGCACTAGTCGGCTGCGTCTCGCCCGTTCGAGTCGACTACGACCGTGCTGCCGCAGCGAAATTTCAAAGCTATAAATGCTTTGCGGTCGATTCCCGTGAGCTGGGCAGCAACTACCAAAGCATTGCGCTCAGCCCGATCGTTGATCGCCGCATCGAGCGCGAACTCAACGCGGTGCTAAAGATGCGCGGCTTCTCCGACGAGTGCGCCACGCCTGATTTCCGCGTCGCCTTTAACACCGCGCAAAAGACCATCACCGAACTCAACGACCTCGGCATCGGCGCGACTCCGTATCGGCGCTCGGCTTATCACGGGTATGGCGGGTACTCCAACATCCAAATCGACCAATACCAAGAAGGCACCTTCATCATCGATATCATTGATATGCAATCGCAGGAACTCGTTTGGCGCGGGGCGTATGTCAAACGCTTAGGTTGGCACGCGCCGACGGATGCCGAGATCCGCGCCATCATTATCGAAACTTTGGCGCAGTTTCCGCCCGCAGGATAAGCAACGCCGAATTGAGATTGACTTGCAGATCGATTCTCGCGGTTTAGAAGGCATGAATATCGTATGCCTTGACCTAGAGGGAGTGCTGATCCCTGAAATCTGGATCGCCTTCGCGGAAAAAACCGGGATCGAAGCCCTCAAGCGCACCACGCGTGATGAGCCCTGCTACGATACGCTGATGCGCTACCGCTTGGACATTTTGGACAAGCAAGGCTTCAAGCTGGCCGATATCGAAGAAGTGATCGGCACCCTCGACCCACTACCGGGCGCACAGGAATTCGTCAAATGGGTCACCTCGCAAACACGGCTAGTGATTCTGTCGGACACCTTCAGTCAATTCGCTGGCCCGCTGATGGCGAAACTCGGCAACCCCACCCTATTCTGTCATGATCTGGTGATTGACGAGACCGGCCGCATCGCTGACTACAAGCTGCGCCTGCCCGACCATAAGCGTAAAGCAGTCGAAGCGTTTCGCGCCCTTAACTTCGATACCATCGCAGCCGGCGATTCGTACAACGACCTGTCGATGATCGACTGCGCCGACGAAGGCCTACTCTTCTGCCCGCCGGAGCGCCTCACCGAAGAACGCCCCGAACTGCCAGTCGCGCGTAATCACGCAGAGCTGCAAGCCATCATCGCCGCCAAGCTCTAAGAGTTTCTATTCCCTCAAAAGATCACCAACGCTCACCAACCATGCTGGTTCACACCGTATACTTCTGGCTCCGCAAAGATCTCGATGCAGATCAATGCACTGACTTTCGCATCTCCCTAGAGACCATGTACCAGATCAAACATGCTGAAGCGATGTACATTGGCACACCTGCCAACACCGCCGAGCGCCCGGTCCTCGACAGCAGTTACGATTTCGCCCTCACCGTGCTGCTTAAAGACATCGCGGCACACGATGCGTATCAAGCAGACCCGCTCCATCAGGCATTTCTTGCAGGAAATAAAGCGCTCTGGGAGCAGGTAAAAATCTACGATGCCGATTGATGTATTCCTAGCAGTTAGAACTGATTAAGGTATGCACGAATCTTTTTGGAATCAGTTACTCGCGACCAGCGGGGTCGAATGGTTGGGCACACTCGCAGGTATTACTGGCGTCTGGCTAACGATCCGCGAACGAGCTGCCGCATGGCCGATTCTAATCGTCTGCTACGGTTGCTATGTCTTTATCGCGCTGGATGCGAAGCTGTATGCGATGATGCTTTCGCAAGGCATCTTCATCGCAATCTCTGCCTACGGCTGGTATGAGTGGGTCGCAGGTAAATCTGAGGATGGGGATCGACTGAAAATCGCCCACACCCCGCGCCCAAAGCTGGTCCTGGCGATTATAGTAATGATCGCTGGCACCGCCGGCTTCGGCAGTCTCCTCTCCAGCTACACTGACTCGGCCCACGCATATCTCGACGGATTCGCCACCGTCTGCGCATTCGTGGCTCAATGGATGCTCGCCCGCAAATACATCGAGACCTGGATCTGCTGGGTGCTCTCTGATATCATTTTTATCAGCATATTTATCGGGCAAGGGTATTGGATGAGCGTGTTCCTGTTCT
>JAFMHF010000047.1:0-8995 GCA_017854655.1 Puniceicoccaceae bacterium
CTCGCCCGCCGCGACCAGCTGGTTCAGCTTGTCCAGCTCCTTAGTCAGCCGCGCCTTTTCGGCTTCGACATCGATAGAGCTACTCAAATCAAGATACAAAGTGCCAAGCGGAGTCACCGCTGCGGGCAAGCCATCTGGCTGAGCGCCATCGACCGCAGTGAGTACGATCCCGGCCAATGTTTGCACCAAGCTGGCATTGTCGGCGATCACTTTAATCGCATCGCCTTCGGCAGCGTAGAGTACCGCGACGTCGCGCTTGTTGGCCAAATTATACTGCGACTTGAGTGCACGGGCCTGTGAAATTAATTCCTGCAAGCTGACCACACGCGCTGCGGCTGAGGTGTCCACCGCGAGCGCTGCTTGCAATTCTGCGGCCGAGGAGAGCTTGGTGTTTTGAATATACGCCACTGAGGCATCGTAGCCGAGCCCCTTCCAGAGCTCTTCGGTAATGTGCGGAATCACCGGATTGGCGAGCTGCAGCACTTGGCGGATTACCAGATCCTGAATCGCGAGGCAATTATCCCGCAAGGCTTCGTCGCCACGCAGCTTGCCCTTGGATGCTTCCACATACCAATCGCAGAAGTCGCCCCAGAAAAAGGCGTAGATCAGGTGCGTCAGCGGTGCGATCTCGTAATTGGCAAAGCACTTTTCGATCTCGGCAGTCACTTCGACCACGCGCGCCAGGATCCAATGATCGTAATCATCACACCGGCTGGTATCAATCCGGCTCAAGATCGCGGCTAGGCTGGAGTTGTCCGCCATCGGCCCAGACATCTGGCGGAAGCGCGAAGCATTCCACAGCTTGTTGGAGAAATTGCGACCGATCTGGATACGCTCTTCGGTGAACAGGATATCCGAACCAGACGGGGCGATATTACAAATACCAAAGCGCAGACCATCGGCGCCGTATTTCTCGATCAAATCGAGTGGGTCAGGCGAATTACCCAGTGACTTCGACATTTTGCGGCCCTTTTCATCGCGAATAAGGCCGTGGATGAACACGTTCTTAAACGGAATACGCTTCGCGAGTTCTTCATCGGACAGGTCCTTGGCATCGTCGCCATACAGCTCGATACCCGCCATGATCATACGCGCGACCCAGAAGAAAATAATGTCGAAGCCAGTCACCAGCACGGCGGTGGGATACCAGAAATCGAGCTCTTTCTGCTGCTCTGCGCTAGGCTTCGGCCAACCCAAATTCGCCATGGGCCACAGATACGACGAGGCCCAGGTGTCGAGCACGTCGTCCTCTTGCTCCCAGTTTTCAGGATCGACGGGCCCTTCGACCGATACATGCACATGCGCGGGATTGTCAAAATCGAGTTCCGTGTGCGGGATGTGCTTGTTATACCACACCGGGATGCGGTGACCCCACCACAGTTGGCGGCTGATGCACCAGTCTTGAATGCCGTTGAGCCAGTGCAGGTAGGTCTTTTTCCAGCGGTCCGGGTGAAATTTGATCGTGCCATTTTCAACCGCACGCTTGGCCTCTTCGACCTTCGGATATTTAAGGAACCATTGCTCCGAAAGGCGCGGTTCGATCGGCACATCGCCACGCTCAGAGAAGCCGACGGTGTTTTCGTAGGGCTCCGCCTTGATTAAAAGACCCATGTCTTCGAGCTTGGCGACTGCCTGCTTGCGAGCCTTAAAGCGATCGACGCCGTCGAATTCCGCGCCTGCGAGGGCATTGAGCTTACCTTCGTGGTCGATCACTTCGATCGTTTCGAGGCCGTGGCGCTGGCCGATCTCGAAGTCATTCTTATCGTGCGCAGGCGTTACCTTGAGACAGCCAGTGCCGAACTCGCGGTCGACATATTCGTCGCCGATGATCGGTATCTCTGCCCTTGGGAACGGCCGCCAAATAGTCTTGCCGATTAGGTGCTGGTAACGCTCATCCTCTGGATGCACCGCCACCGCAGTATCGCCCATCAGTGTTTCGGGACGTGTGGTGGAAATTTCGAGGTGGGTGCGCTCGCCGTCTGGCTGCACCAGCTCGTAGCGCATTTTATAAAAGAAACCACTCTGCGGCTTCATGTTCACCTCTTCGTCGGAAATTGCCGTGTGCGTCGAAGGGCACCAGTTAACCATGCGCTTGCCGCGATAAATATAGCCACGCTTATAAAACGAAACAAATGCAGTCAGCACCGCCTTCGAATAGTCCTCGTCGAGAGTGAAACTGGTGCGATCCCAGTCGCAGGACGCGCCAAGCTTTTGCAATTGGTTCAAAATAACGCCGCCCGATTCCTCACGGAAGTCCCAGACTTTCTCGAGGAAGCCCTCGCGGCCAAGGTCATATTTGCTTTGCCCTGTGGCTTCGCGGAGCTGCTTCTCGACCTTGGTCTGAGTGGCAATGCCCGCGTGGTCGGTGCCTGGCTGCCAGAGCACGGCTTTACCTTCGAGGCGCGCTCGGCGCACGAAGATATCTTGCAAGGTGTTATCCAGCACGTGGCCCATGTGCAGCATGCCCGTGACATTGGGCGGCGGAATCATGATTGCATACGGCTCTTTCGCCGAATCAGCGACCGCTTTGAAGCATCCCGCTTCGAGCCAGTTGGTATACCAGCGTTGTTCGACTTCTTTGGGTTCGTAAGCTTTGGCGATTTCAGACATGACAGGAAAAATGGGAAAGAAGCCAAAGGTGTGGCTCTGCTGTAGGCTTTCAAGCTAGAAACGCGCAGAAGCTGACTAGGAGGTGTTATTGCGACTGTTGCCACGTCGTGTCGTCGCTTGCGGCGCCCAAAAAAAAATGGCCTGCGCAAGCGCAGACGCCACCGGTCCAAGACCACGAGCAGACTCCTGGCATCAAGCCAGTCGCTACTCCGATCTCCAGTCTCCAGTCCCTGGTCTCCAGTCCCTGGTCTCTGGCCTCCAGTCTCCAGTCTCCGGTCTCCGGTCTTCAGTCTCCGGTCTTCAGTCTCCGGTCTCTGAAAAAGATTCATAGTAATGTATTCAGCTTTATAACGAATAGTATAACTATGAATACATCTGAACAAAAAACCGTAGTCATCGGCGGCATCAGTGGTGGCATTGGTTCGGCATTGGCTGAACAACTCTGCCGTACTGGTGATCGCGTCGTCGGCTTTGCCCGCAATACGCAGGGGCTCGAGGCACTACGCGCCCGGCATCCAGAGATCGAAGTCCACAGCTGCGACGCCACCGACCCAGAAGCGCTCAGCAGCTGCTTCGAGCAGATCATCGCAACCCACGGCCAAATCGATGCCTATGCACATGCGATCGGGTCGATTTTCCTCAAGCCTGCGCACCTCACCTCGACCGAGGACTGGCACCACACCGTTCTGACTAATCTCAGCAGCGCATTTTACGCACTCCGCGCAGCGACCAAGCATATGAGTCGACAAAGCCGTGGCAGTTGTCTGTTCTTTAGTACGGCTGCCGCGCAAGTCGGGATCGCCAACCACGAAGCGATCGCCGCGGCGAAGGGTGGCATCGAAGCCATGGTCCGCTCTGCGGCAGCGACCTACGCTCCGCGCGGCCTACGTATCAATGCAATCGCCCCCAGCCTGACCGACACCCCGCTCGCGGGCCCGATGACCAGCAACCCGAAGATGTTAGAGATATCAAAACGAATGCACCCACTCGGTGACATTGCTCAGCCAGCTGACATTGCGAGTCTCGCAGAGTGGCTACTCTCGGCCAACGCCCGCTTTGTAACGGGTCAAGTATTTACCATCGATGGCGGGATCTCGACCATTGTGCCCAAGCCGAAAATATAAATAGGTATGTGCCGCTTTAGCATACTGTTGATCGTTGCACTACTGCCAGTCAGTTCCGTCCGAGCTGATGTGTCTGCCGAATCAACAGCCATTGAAGGAGTCAGTTATCCGAAAATGGGAGAGCATCGCGTCACCTACAAGCTACTCTTCAAGCTCTACGATGCCGCCCTGTTCGCAGAAGCGGGCGCGACCGCAGAGCAGGTGTTGGCGCGCAATTGCTCATTTCGCCTCGAGTTCCGCTATTTGCGCAGCATCTCGAAGGCAACCATTCTAAAGTCGGCGGATCACATGCTCGCCAAGAACCTCAACAGCGAAGATCTATCGCAAATCACCGCCGCCACGCAGCAATTGCACGCGGCTTACCGCTCGGTCGAAACTGGGGACGTCTCATCGCTCACCTATATTATTGGCGTCGGCACCATTTTTGCCATCAACGGCGAACAGTTAATTACCATTCCTAGTAAGGACTTTGCGCAATACTACCTACAAATCTGGCTCGGCGAGCGCCCGGTCTCTGTGCAATTACGCGATCGGTTGCTCGGGAAATAAACCGAAAAACTGAAATCAGCGATTCTACTAATCGACCTGATAACACCGTCCTGTGGTCGGCACCCCTCAATTTACTTGTCATCGAGGTGATTTATGCAAATTTCGGTGGCTTCGCTATTATGGCTACTACCAAGAAAAAATCTGCACCGCTGACCAAGAAGCCTCAAAGCTTCTTGAATGCACCGATTAACAAAAAGCTTTCTAAAGAAGACAAGCTCGAGCTCTACCGCATGATTGTAGGGATTCGACGCTTCGAGGAACGCTCGCTACGCGCCTACAACCAAGGTAAGATTGGGGGATTCCTGCACCTCTACATTGGTCAAGAAGCGATCGCCTCTGGCGTCGTTTCGTTGATGGAAGAAAACGACCACATTATCACCGCCTATCGCGACCACGGTCACGCGTTGGCGGTCGGCATGTCGATGAATGAGTGTATGGCTGAGATGTATGGTAAATACACTGGCTGCTCAAAGGGTAAAGGTGGCTCGATGCACTTTTTCGCACCGGACAAAAATTACTGGGGTGGCCACGGCATCGTCGCCGGCCAAACACCACTCGGTGCCGGCCTCGCGTTCGCACTGAAATATAAGGGCCTCAAAGGTTGTGCCATGGCTTTCCTCGGCGACGGCGCAGTCAATCAAGGCTCCTTCATGGAGACGCTCAACCTCGTATCCCTCTGGAATATTCCCGTCGTCTTTGTCATTGAAAACAACGGTTACTCGATGGGCACCAGCCTCAAACGCTCCTCTGCGGAAGAAAACCTCGCACACCGTGCGGATGGTTTCGACATCGCATGGGAAGTTTGCGATGGCCACGACGTCTTCGAAGTTCGCGAAGTCGCCGACCGCGCGATGAAGCGTGCCCGCGAAGAGCATAAGCCTTTCCTGCTTGAAATCCGCACCTACCGCTATCGCGGACACTCTGTGGCGGACGCCAACCACGAGAAATACCGTACAAAGGAAGAGATCGAGGAATACAAGCGCACCAAAGATCCGATTAATCTGATCAAGTCTCAGTTGCTCGCCGACGGCACTTTAACCGAAGCACTGGCCAAAAAGATCGACCAAGAGAAAAAAGACGAAGCCGAAGCTTCAGCCAAATTCGCCGAAGACAGCCCTTACGCACCGCGTGAGGAGATCCAAACCGATGTTTATTGGGAAGTCGACAACGACGCCGACAACAAACTCAAGGGCAGCTACTTCTTCAACGACTAGAAACCAATTAGGAATTACGAATTGATTCACCTCATTCTACTCCTGACTTCTATCTTCTAACTTCCAACTCCTTTTTAAAATGCCACTCATCACTTACCGCGAAGCTATTAAGCAAGCACTCGACGAAGAGATCCAACGCGACGAAAACGTCTGCATCATGGGCGAAGAAGTCGCCGAATACAATGGGGCCTACAAGGTCACCGAAGGTCTCTGGGCCAAACACGGTGACAAGCGCGTGATCGACACCCCGATCTCCGAAGCCGCATTCTCTGGACTTGCCATTGGCGCATCGATGCTCGGCATCCGCCCGGTGATCGAGATGATGTTCATGTCGTTCAGTTACGTTGCGATCGACCAACTCTTCAATAATGCCTCCTTCTGTCGCTACATGTCGGGCGGTTTGATGAATGTGCCCATCGTCGTTCGTGGTCCTGCCAATGGCGGCACCAGTGTCGGCGCGACCCATTCGCACACGATCGAATACATGGTGGCCAACCACCCAGGCTTGAAGGTGGTCTGCCCATCCAATGCGTACGATGCCAAGGGACTCATGAAAGCCGCGATCCGCGACAATGACCCCGTCTTTGTGATGGAAAATACCCTGCTCTACGGAGAACAGTGGGAAGTGCCTGAAGAAGAATATATCGTCGAACTCGGCGTGGCCAACATCCTCAAAGAAGGCACTGATATGACCATCATTTCCCACGGTCGTTGTGCCATGCTCTCACTGGAGGCTGCTAAGACTATAGAAGCAACGCACGGCATCAGCGTCGAAGTCGTCGATCTGCGCTCAATCCGTCCACTCGACGAAGAGACAATTCTCAACTCCGTCAAAAAGACCGGCCGCGCGCTGCTGGTCGAAGAGAACAAGCCGTACTGTGGCGTGGATGCACAAATCTCACACCTGATTCAGCTCAAAGCTTTCGACTACTTGGATGCACCCGTTCACCGCGTCTCCTCGATCGACGCACCGACTATTTACTCCAAGCCCCTCGAGGATTGGCAGATCCCGAACCAAGAGCGCATCATTGCCATGGCAATGAAACTGATGGCGTAAGCTGACACTCACACTTTTAACACTTCACTTCTCACTTTATAAGATATGGCTACATTAATTGATATGCCCAAACTCAGCGACACCATGACGGTCGGCACGCTGGTCCGCTGGCTCAAAAACGAAGGTGACGCAGTCGCCAACGGTGACATGATCGCTGAAATCGAAACCGACAAGGCGACCATGGAAGTCGAATGTTTCGACGAAGGCATCTTGATTAAACACTATTGCAGCGAAGGCGACGAAGTCGCTGTCGCGGATCCTATCGCTGCCATCGGCGAGGCCGGTGAAGAAGCGCCAGCCGCCACCAGTTCGGCACCAGCCGCAGCCGCACCTGAGCCAGTCGCAGCTGTTGAAGCACCAGCCGCGGCACCAGCTCCTGTTGCAGCGCCCGCAGCTCCGGCACCGGTTGCAGCTCCAGCAGCAAACACTGGCGCACGGATCAAAGCCTCGCCATTGGCAAAGAAGATCGCCGCCGAAAAAGGCCTCGACCTCGCCACCATTCAAGGCTCTGGCCCTGGCGGACGCATCCTTAAAGAGGATGTGCTCAACGCAAAGCCAGTGGCCGCGACTCCTGCCGCCGCCACCAGTGCTCCAGCCGCTGCACCTGCTGCGACGCTTGAAGAACTTGTAATACCCGTCTCCAACATGCGTAAGAGCATCGGCAAAGCGCTGGTCGCTTCTAAGACACAAGCACCACATTTCTACCTACAGATCGAGGTCAATGGCGCCCCACTTGCCAAGCTCCGTGCCGAGCTCAACGGCAAACTTGCAGGCCTTCCGCCCGAACAAGGTGGGGTTAAATTCTCCGTCAATGATCTCACCCTCAAGGCAGCAGCCGAAGCGGTGCGCCGCGTCCCTGCGATCAATCGCTCATGGGAAGGTGACTCCATCAAGCAACACGCCAATGTGCACCTCGCATTTGGCGTCGCAATCGACGACGGCCTCGTCACTCCAGTAATTCGTGCCGCTGAGACCAAGGGTCTGCGCGAAATCGGCGCAGAAGCGAAGGTTCTGATTAAAAAGGCACGCAGCAAGAAACTCACTCCAAACGAGATGAGCGGCTCGACCTTAACTGTGACCAACCTCGGAATGTTCGGCATCTCCGACTTCTACGGCATTATCAATCCGAACAATGCTGCGATTCTCAGCATCGGCGCGACGATCAAAAAGCCTGTGGTGAATGAGCACGACGAAATCGTGGTCGGGCAAGTGATGAAGATTGGCCTCTCTGGCGATCATCGCACCATCGACGGCGCGGTTGGCGCACAGTACCTGCAAGCCCTCAAGGAAATCCTTGAGACGCCCGCAATGATGCTGGTGTAAATGGCTCTGTCATTTAACGGGGAATGACGGAGTGCTCATTGCTCATTTCAACAACAGCCCGCGATTACTCGCGGGCTTTTTTGTGAACATGTAAGATGACTGAACGTGGCCTCCGCCGTCAGGCGGGGGATTTTTTCCACACTCATTTTTAGGGCACGTATCCAGCGTCCCCCGATCTCACGATCGAGGCCACAAGAACAAAAGAAATATTCCATAAAGATTGTGCCACGCACCAAGCTAAAACAAGGCGCGACCGCCGACTGCTGATTCCTTGAGCTAGGAAGCATGCACAAGAGCGTCGAGCTCCCCACTCGCGGCAGGGAGACACTAATTCTGCCGATACGTTGCATTTGCGGCAGGCTTCACCCATCTTGCTCGCATGCTTCCCGTGCCTGACTACTCAATCATCATTCCCGCCTTCAATGAAGCGGCTGAACTACCGGCGACGCTTGACGCGATTCGCACGGCAATGGCCGCGCAGCGACTCACTGGCGAGTGTATCGTAGTCGATAACAACTCTACCGACAGCACCGCTGCCATTGCGACTGCGGCAGGCGCTGACCTAGTGGTGTTCGAACCGATCAATCAAATCGCCCGCGCACGTAACACTGGCGCGCAAGCCAGCCGTGGACAGCAGCTGATTTTTGTCGATGCCGACACGCGTATCTGCGCCGAACTGTTAGCCGAAGCGCTGCGTCAACTCGCAACTGGTAGCTGCGGTGGTGGCGCCATCATCGAATTTGAAAATATTGCGCAGGCCGGATTACTTGGCCGCTGGGGAATCGCCGCATGGAGCCGGATTTCAACCTTCACTCGCACCGCCGCGGGGAGCTTTCTCTTTTGCCAGCGCGATGCCTTTGAGGCCGTCGGCGGGTTTGATCAAAAACTCTACGCCAGTGAAGAACTGCGGCTATCGCGGCAACTGCGCAAATGGGGCCGAGCGCATGGCTTAAGCTTTGACATTATCACCCAACCCGCCGCCCGCACTTCGGCTCGCAAATTCCACTGGTATAGCGGTCCAAAAATGCTCGGCTGGGTCTTTTTTATGATGCTGGTACCGATTGCAGTGCGCTCCCGCAGGCTCTGCGGCTTTTGGTATAAGCGGCCCGTTCAGTGAT
>JAFMHF010000047.1:9061-17157 GCA_017854655.1 Puniceicoccaceae bacterium
TGAGACCTGAGGCTTGAGAGCTGAGGCTTGAGAGCTGGGGCTTGAGAGCTGAGACTTGAGAAGGGAGACTTGAAACTTAAGAGAAGAGGCCTGATTATCACTGCGTCGCCATCTCTTTATCTCCGGTCTAATTTTCGCCTATGCCCACAGTCCACCATTCGATCGACCATGCACGCTTCGAAATCACTATCGGCAATGCCAAAGCGATGTTGGAATACACTCGATCCGACAATTTGATGACGATTCACCACACCTACGTGCCGATCGAACTGCGCGGGCAAAACATCGCTGGGCTCCTCGCGAAAGCCGTGTTCGACACCGCACGCGCGGAACAACTGCAGGTGGTGCCACAATGCTCCTATATCGCTAGCTATGCGAAACGGTTTCCCGAGGCTGAAGCTCTGGTGCTAAAAGACTGACCCACCCCCTTCTTCGTTTTTTGCTTTAAACCGCGGCTACAGCCATTACCCATTACCTAGCAACGATCATTCATCTTTTTGCCATGACACTTTTTCAAGCCACACTTTACACAGGACTCTTTCTTCTCGTCTTCGGCGGCCATTATTTTTGGCACGGCATGAAAACTGCCAAGAGCACGCAGGCCTTTCCGCGTTCGCAAGCAGCCGCGTTTCTGCTGCTCGGTGCCGCGACCGTCTGGTTTCTCTACAAAGTGCTACATCTTGGCCCAGCTGATTTCGGCCAATATAAAAATTTCCTGTTCATCATCTTCCTCGTCACTGCGCTCGGCTCATTCTACTACGTGCCCGACTTCCTCGCTGTGCGCGGCTTGGCAGCGCTGATCCTCATGACTGCGGGCGTGCTGCTGGACGCCGCTTACATGCAGCTACCGCAAGCACGCCTATTTCTCGTCACCTTTGTCTATGTCGCCATTGTCGTGTCGCTGATCCTCGGTGCGAATCCCTATAAACTGCGCGATTTCTTCGACTGGCTCTACAAAGTAGACAGCCGGCCTAAGCGCTTTGGTGGCCTATTTGCTGCATACGGACTCTTGCTAATTGGCGTTGCATTCACATACTAAACACCGTGGACAACAACATTCCTCAGACTGGCCTTCTGATCATTGTCTCTGGCCCTGCTGGCAGTGGCAAAACAACGCTCTGCGAGCGTATGCTCGCCGAAGTGCCTGAGCTCTGGCGGGTCGTGACCTCCACCACCCGCAAGCCACGCGTAGGCGAAAAAGACCACGTCGATTACTATTTCTTCGACCACGCCACCTTCGAGCAAAAGATCGCCGAAGGGCATTTCTACGAACACGCCCACGTGCACAGTAACATTTACGGCACCCTCAAAAGCGAGGTGCAGGACAAGCTCGCCGCGGGCACCGACCTACTGCTCAACATCGACGTGCAAGGCGCAGCGCAAATGCGCCAAACCGCGCTGACCGACGAATTACTCAAAGGCCACGTCGTCACGGTCTTTATCATGCCCCGCACGCTCGAAGAGCTGGAAAAACGCCTGCGTGGCCGTGCGACCGATGCCGAAAACGAGATCCAGCGCCGTATGCAAGTCGCCCGTGACGAGATGCAGCAACACGAACTCTACGACCATACGATTCTTAGTGGATCACGTGGCGAAGACTTCCTTGCGCTGCAAAAGATCTATATCGACGAAAAAGCGCAGCGGGCGGAGTAGGCCCGCTTTCAAGATAGTTGATAGGGTCCTGGCATACAGCCAGTCGCTACAACATGTACGGCAGCAACGCGAATATCGTAGCGAGCGCGTCGATCTCGCGATTCGTGGCACTGAGTCCTGGCGTAAAGCCAGTCGCTACAAATCCCTGAGTGCGACGAATACTGTAGCGAGCGGGTTTATCCCGCGATTCGTGGTACTGAGTCCTGGCGTAAAGCCATCGCCGAAAAAACTCAGCGCCTCAGCGCCTCTGCGCGAGATAACAGTGCCCCCAGAGCCACCGCCCACACAGGACTGCCCTGAGAATCCTGGCGTAAAGCCAGTCGCTACAAAAAAAGGTTCATCGTCATTTACCGAGGGAATACCACTCTGTGCCTAATGTGGCGGCGATTCTGTTGGGGAGGGTCGACCTCCGTGTCGACCGCAGGCAGTTTAGAAATCACATAAAAATCCAAGATTCTCTGTCGGCTGTTAGTCATGCCAGCCACCCCTGCAGCGGTCCCGGACGACACGGAGGTCGTCCCTCCCAAGAGCCAGAAGCGAATATCGCAGCGAGCGGGTCGATCTCGCGATTTCCTCCCATTGCATGATCCTGGCTTCAATAAGAACACCAAGCCGCTACCAAGTGTATTCAACGGTATAAGTCACCGTCTGCGTGCCATCAACTTTGACCTCCACAGGAAACTCAATGGTCTGCGAATCGGTCTTTTCGAATTCATGGCTCGGCGCCTGAATCTCCCAATTGGACCAGCGGAAAAGCGGCTCCACCACTTTCACCGTCACGGTCTCTTCACTGCGATTGCGGATCTCGATCTCAAAAGTCTCGCGGATTAAATCCTGACTCGGGTGTTTGTAGAAATTGGTGCGCTTGCGTTCGCCGACGATGTCGAAGGCATTGCCAAGATAGACGCGGATGGTCTCGTTTTTCGGCGTGTGATCGATGGTGTTCTCACCGGTAAACTCAAGCTGTCCGTCGTCATCCATACGGTAAAAGCGCATGCGCCCCGCCGGTAGCGGCACGCCCAGGCCGTTCTCTTTTTGGTTCTCAAGCTCGCGGTAAATGGCGACGTCGGGCTGCCCGTTTTGGCCATAGTTTTGATTTAGATTCATCCCGCCGCGGTAGCCCGCCTTCAGTCCCTCATAGACGTAGAGCTTGGTGGTTTGCACATTCTCAGCGCGGACGAACTCCACCTGCTTGGTTTCACGATCGCGCAGCGTCGTCGCCAGTGGCAGTGAATACATGTGAAACTCATCGAACTTCTTTTCTTCGACTTGGGGAGCTGCCGATAGGTCTGCCATCGCCATTGCGTAGACCTTCTCGCGGCGCACATTCTGTGGCGGCTCCACCTTGTTGACATCGCCCGCGATCAATTTGATTTTCGCCCCTTCAAAGGTCTTGCCGGTGTTGTTTTCAATCGAAACCCAGCCAGTGAGCGTTACCGCATCGCCCTGTTCGGGCAGTACCAGATTGTAGTCCGACTTCCACGACATGCCATTGGTCAAGTAGCTGAGCTGGGCATCGAAGGCGGCCTTTTTGTCAGAATGTAGTTTCCACGACAGCGTTGGCTGTAGCACCGAATCGTCACCCAGACTGGGGAAGAGTGGCACACCCGGCAATCGCGTCTGCAGCTCGCCATCGACTTCAATGATCGGCTCCAAATGCTTCGGCTGCGGATTACCATATTGATTCTTGGTAGTAACCATCGAAGGCGCACGGATAATTTTACCCGACTCAATCACCTCTTTGCCGTCCACGACTTTTAGAAACCGAATCGTCTGGCCCTCGAACATTTGCAGCAACCGTTGCTGATCGACTGGATCGCCTCGATAGCTTTGCTCGACCACACTGAGCGCCACCGCGCCACTCGGATCTCGGAGAATCACCGACTCGGGCTCAAGTTGCGCAGTCACGCCACTGTAGCTGACATCACTGAGGCCCGCGTTCAGATCGAGCGACACAGTGTCGCGCACCACGCCGAAGTTTTCATTATAAACCGTGATCGCCGGTTGCGCGGACACAAGCGTCGCGAGACAAACAGTCGAGAATTGGAGTCGTATCGATTTCATCATAGCAGGGACGCGCAAGCGCTGTAGTTTATTAGATTATTTTAGCTAAAACCGAATGAATCAAGCATCCTGGCTCTCTGATTCATTTGATTGAATTGCACATTTTAATCGAATCAGCCGGAGAATCAAGTTCTCTAGGGCCTATCGGCCTTCAACTGCCTCAGCCACATCGCAAATTAGTTCAGCCATCTCCAGAAAGCGCTCACGCTTGGCATCCTCGGCGATTAGGCCGAATTCCGCGAAGGACAAGACCCCGCCGCGCAGAGCAATCGTGGCTTTTGAGCCTTTCAAGGCCTTCGTCAGCAGCGCAAGGCGATCGCTGTGGAAAATACGCGCAAACTGAACATCATCATTGGTACGCACGTCGATCGCGGCATCAAACAATGAGTCGCCGCTCAGCCAACGTTGCTTCGAACCACTGTCGCGCTGACGAAAGCCGCCCAGCAAACCCGTTGCTGTGATTTGCCATGTAAATGACTCGTCGTCGACTTTGACCTTTATGATCGTCTCAATCTGACGCGTATTTTGTAGCCCCTTCCCCGGCACCGAGATCGAAATCTCCCTTTGCCGATACACGCCATGCACAAATGGCTCCGCGCGAATAAACCCCGCGAGCTGTGGCGTGGGCTCTGTCAAATCAAGCTGCAGTTGCTGTGCGATCTGCCGATATTGACGCACGATTTTCTCTGATGATTGACGCACCATGAACCAAAACAAGGCCGCCACTCCAATTGCGAGCACTACTATAAAACAGATTTCCAGAAGCATAATCACTGAGATAGTCAAAGCTGGTCGAAGTGCGAGTGTGTTCTCACCCAAAACATTAGACTGGAGCGAATCCATCAACATCCTAAGATAGTAGCTAAGTCGAGTTCGCCCTCACATGCCTCAAAAGTCACTTATTATGAAAATCTTCCAACTGCTCTGCGTGCTTTCTATCCTCCTTATTTGCGGCTGCTCGACGACCAGCCAACGTATCGATGCGAGTGGGGCACAGTTTAACCGCTACTCCGCCGCCGAAAAACGACTCATTCGCAGCGGTCAGATCGCAGTCGGCTTTGATGAGGATCAAGTGCGCATGGCGCTCGGCGACCCCAGCCACATCAAGTCCGACACCCTCTCCAGTGGCACGCGCTACATTTGGGAATACCACGAACTGAAGCCAGATTATAATATTTTCAACTCCATCGGCATCAGCACTCGCGGTGGTGGTGTCGGCGCAGGCATCGGGATCGGCGGCACCCCCACTCGTAGTAAATTAACAAAGCGTATTGTGTTTGAGCGCAGTAACCAAACAGTCTCCGAGTTTCAATCTTTCGAATAAATCAGACATGTCCACTGAACGTAGATACACCCAAGCCGACTTTCGCACTCAACTCAGCTGGTCCGACCTTGACCAGGACTATCTGCGCCAACTTGTAGGCCTCGCAAAGATCGAAGACCTCGCTGGTGCGGGGCTGGCTGAACGGCCCGAGCGACTCGGCGATGTGACCACCGCCCTGATGCCCGAAGGCGCAATCGGCACCGCACAACTCACCGCCCGTGAGCCGATGGTGGTCTGCGGACTCGGTCTGGTGCAACTCGCATTGAACTCGTATGGCGAAGGTTGCAGCTTCGAGGCACACGTGCAGGATGGCGGCCGTGTCGTCGCCGGTGATTCACTCGGCACACTCACCGGCCCCTCCGGGCCACTGCTGCAAGCCGAGCGCATTATTCTCAACTTTCTCCAGCACTTGGCCGGCATCGCCACCGAAACACGTGCCTACGCCGATGCACTCAGCCAGAGCGACACCGTGCTACTCGATACGCGCAAGACCCTGCCTGGCTATCGTGTCCTGCAAAAATACGCCTTCGCATGTGGTGGCGGCTACAACCACCGCATCGGTTTGTTCGACCGCGTGATGCTCAAGGACAACCACCTTGCCGTGGCCGGAGCTACCAGTGGCGACCGACTCACCGAAACGGTCAGCCTCGCCCGCAGCGCCTGCGCAGGCCTCGCGATCGAAGTCGAAGTCGATACACTTGAGCAAATCCCAGCCGTGCTTGAGGCGGGTGCCGACATCATCCTGCTCGATAACTTCTCCGAGGATGACCTGACAGCCGCCATCGAACTGATCGGCGACCGCGCCTGTAGCGAAGCTAGTGGCGGCATCCAACTCGACACCTTAGCTAGCCTCGGCACCCTCGGGCTCGATTTTATTTCCACCGGAGCCCCGGTGCATCAAAGCCAATGGAAGGACATCGGCCTCGACTGGCTATAGCAGTGAAAGTGATGATTAGGATTAAGCGTATGATTAAGATTAAGTAGACAAAGACTGTTCGCAACTATCACTCCTCACTGTCAACCATCCTTAAGAACGTAGAAGCGACACTCTTGTCGCTTAGGACCGGGAAATATCGGAAAAACTAAAGCGACAAGAGTGTCGCTTCCACGGAAGAAAACTAATTTGTATTAATTACTAAGTTTAAGACAGCTTCCAGGCCACTCGCCCTTACACCAATGACAACTGAAACCGAATACAACCAAGTGTCTTGTTCCGAGGATGAGTTCGTCATCCTCAAAGCACTTCTCGATGCGTCCGGCGAGTTTGTTTCCGGCAGCCTGCTCGCCGAGCAGCTGGGCATTTCCCGGCCTGCCATTCACGGCAAACTAGAAAAACTCCGCGAGCAAGGCTTCGCCTTCGAAGCGGTGCGTAACCGCGGCTACCGACTCACGCAGGAGCCCGAAGTGTTGCACCCCGCGTTGCTGCGCTACTATTTGCAAGACGCCGCGGCAGAACTTGACGTGCTTTATTTTCCAGTGATCGACAGCACCAATAGCGAAGCAGAGCGGCAAATTAGCTACGGCCGCAACAGCCCGTTCGCCATCGCTTCTAGTTGTCAAACCAAAGGCCGTGGACGCCTCGGCCGCGACTGGTATAGCGCCTCGGCCGATAACTTGTATTTGTCCGTGTTATTTGAGCCCAATATCCCGCCGCAACAACTCCAGCACTTTACCCTGTGGGCCGGCATCACCATTTGCCGCGCACTGCAACCCTTCACTCCCAAAACCAAGCTGCAGATCAAATGGCCCAACGATCTACACTGCGACGGTCGAAAATTCGCCGGTATGCTCACAGAGGCGAAAATGGATTCCGATAGCCTGCGCAGCATCGTCTTTGGCATTGGCATTAACCTAAACAGCAACCCATCGAGCTACCCGAAAGAGCTGCGCAAGATCGCCACCAGCCTGTACGCCATCAACGGCGAAGAAGTGCCGATCAACCAAGTCGCCGCCCGCGTGCTGCAAGCGATCAACCACGCCTACGAGGTCTGCATCCATAATAAAACCACCGAAACACTTGCCGATGCGTGGGCACCCCTCAGCTCACTCAACGGTAAAGCAGTCACCGCACTTCAAGGTGGCACAGCGATCTCTGGTATCGCCAGCGGCATCGACACATCTGGCGCACTACTCCTCACACAACCCGACGGCAGCACGATTCCTGTGCGAGCCGGTGATGTTACGATGAAGAAGTAATTCACCTCCTACGTGGCGTGCGAGCTTGCTCGCGCCTGCATAAGCCCAACAATAATCGGGCGCGAGCAAGCGCGCACACTACGAATAGAACAATGAAAATTTTAAGCATCGATGTCGGCAACACCAGCTCCCACTACGGAATTGTAGACGGCGAAACCGTCACCGACACTGGGCATTTTCCGACCGACAGCTTTCGCGGCGGCGAATCCAAAGCCTTTGCAGCGCTGATCGAACCGCTGCTCAACGGCGTCAGCGGCATCTCGTTTTGCTCCGTGGTGCCAGCTATCAATGCGCACCTAGAAACCAGTGTCCGTCGATTTAATCTGCCCATTTTTCACCTCACGCATAAGAGCTGCCACGGACTCGACCTCGCCTATCCCCACCCCGAAGAAATCGGCCAAGACCGCCTTGCCAATGCCATCGCCGTTCAGCAATACCACGGCGTACCCGCCATCATTCTCGATATGGGCACCGCAGTGACCTTCGACATTATTACCAGCGCAGGCTACGAAGGCGGGATCATTGCCCCCGGTCTCGCGGTGATGACCCGCTACCTACACGAGCAAACGGCACTCCTGCCTGAGCTCAGCGAAGCCGACCTACTCAACGTCGAGGGTGCGATTGGTAAATCCACCGTACACGCGATGAGGCTCGGCGTCGCGGTCGGCTTTTCCGGCATGATCGACGCCCTCCTTGCCCGCGTCCTAACAGAACTCAAAACGCGCGGTGAAGCCGAGCCGGTGGTGCTTTCTACTGGCGGTAGCATCGCCAATCTCACCAAGGACTGGGCCGACAAGAGCCACTTCATTGAAGATCTCACCCTGATGGGCTTAGCGGTAGCGTTTGGGCGGCAGGTGTA
>JAFMHF010000117.1 GCA_017854655.1 Puniceicoccaceae bacterium
CTCGCTACGGTTGATTCTTGGTCGGTAGCGACTCGCGCCCCCGTACCGACTGGCTCTCCGTAGCGACTGGCACCCCGTAGCGACTGGCTTTATGCCAGGAGTCGCATTAGTTCACGCCACGCAAACCACAAAATCGCGGGATAAACCCGCTCGCTACGGTTGATTCTTGGTCGGTAGCGACTCGCGCCCCCGTACCGACTGGCTTTACGCCAGGAGTTCGCGCTGCTTTTCCGCTCTCACATTTGAAGAAACACAAATCTAGGCTAGCATAATCAACATGCCGCTTAGGACTGATGGAATCTCCCAGCTACGAATGCATCGCATTAGTATTCCAGGTGCTCGATACTTCATCACTTGCGTTACAAAAGATCGGCATTCAGGCCTAACGACTCCTCTCATTTGGTCGAAATTATTACACCATTGCCGACTGAGCGAAGCCGACTTTCAGGCAGTCGTATGCATGCCTGATCACTTCCATGCGCTGTTCGTCTTACCGCGAGATACCACGCCAGGTTCAATCGTCCGCACACTCAAAGGGCCGCTGACACCACCCATTCGAAAACGAAATTTACACTGGCAGAAGAATTTCTTTGAACATCGATTACGAGAAAACGAAACGACCGATCCCTATCTGCGCTACATGCTATGCAATCCCTATCGAGCACAACTCTTAGCAACTAATGAAGTTTGGCCGTATTGGAAAATTTTGAGTAATGATGCGCAGTGGTTCGTAGACAAATTCCCCAAACAACGTCCCGAACCTGAGTGGCTCGCATTGCAAGCTCCATGGAAAACGACGCAAACCACAAAATCGCGGGGTAAACCCGCTCGCTACGGCTGATTTTTTGTCTGTAATGAAAAATCGCGGGGTAAACCCGCTCGCTACGGTTGATTCTTTGTCTGTAATGAAAAGTCGCGGGATAAACCCGCTCGCTACGGCTAATTCTTCTCTCGTAGTGACTGGCTTTATGCCAGGAATCGCATTGATTCACGCCACGCAAACCACAAAATCGCGGGATAAACCCGCTCGCTACGGCTAATTCTTCCCTCGTAGCGACTGGCTTTATGCCAGGAGTCCCCCTGATTTACCTACTTCCGCGCGAAGTAAAACCTCGGACGCCCAGACAAATCCTCCATGCACTCACCTTGCAGCCCGGCCGCGACTGCCAAAGCATCCAAAGCCTCGGTCTGTGCGATACCGGTCTCCAGCGCGAGCAACCCGCCTGGCTTCATGTGACTCGCGGCCTCTTTAAAAATCAGTCGCAGGTCATCGAGGCCATCCACACCCGAAACTAATGCACTGTGTGGCTCGTGGCCGACCACTTCAGGCTCGGCGGTGGTCATTTCTTCGTCGGTTAAATACGGCGGATTTGAGACGATTAGATCATAGAGTTGCTCCCCTAGTCCCAAAGGACACCACCAACTCCCTTCATGAAACGTCACCCGAGCATCTAGCCCCAGAGCGGCCGCATTCTCTTGAGCCAGCGAAAGCGCTGCAGCACTGACATCGACCGCATCGACCGACGCCTCTGGATACTTCTTTGCCAACGCGAGGGCTAACGCGCCGGATCCCGTGCCCAAATCCAAAATCGTCTTGGGGCTTGCAGATAAAGCCTCACAAGCGAGCTCGACCAACTCTTCGGTCTCGAAGCGTGGGATCAATGCCCGCCGATCCACCTTGAGCTCCATATCGCAGAAATCCACCGTGCCGACGATGTATTGCAGCGGCTCACGCTCCGCACGGCGCTTGACTAGAGGGCGCAGCTCGGCGAGCTGCGCTGCAGTGAGTGGACGATCGAGGTCGAGATACAACTCCAACCGTTTAATTCCAAGCGAATGCGCAATCAATGTATCCGTATCCAGTCGTGCATTCGGCACGCCCTTGGACTCGAAGAAAGCCTCCGTGCGCTCTTTAATTTCGCGAATCGTTAACAGTGCCATAATACGTTTTTAGAAAAGTAGACTTACATTAAACCGTGGCGTCGTTGCTTGCAACGGTCTCTTAGGTAATTGGCCTGATCCAACTACTGGCCGTGGCAAGTAACGACGCCACAAACAAACGATTTCGCATATTACAGACAGAATGTTTCGAAGTCATTTCCTTAATTTTCAGGTCTCAGCTCTTAAATCTCAGCTCTCAGCTCTCAAGTCTCAGGTTTCAGCCCTCTGGTCTCTCAAGTCTTACACCTCTACCTGCTTCTTCAACAGATTCTGAATACGGGCATCGTAGTCGAAATTCTGCAGGCCATCAATCAGATCCTCAAGATCTCCATCAATCACGGACGGCAACGACAGACTCAGGCCAATCCGATGATCGGTGAGACGACCTTGCGGATAATTGTAAGTGCGAATGCGCTCGGAGCGGTCGCCGGTGCCAATCTGGCCCTTACGTTCGGCGGCGTATTTCGCGTGTTCCTCGTCCTCTTTCGCTTTGAGCAAGCGCGAGCGCATGACGGTTAACGCCTTGGCACGATTCTTAATCTGCGAACGTTCGTCGGCGCAATACACCGTCACTCCGGTTGGGATGTGCGTCATCATCACCGCAGAGTCGGTGGTATTGACGTGCTGACCACCTGCGCCCGAAGCACGCATCGTCGCGATGTCCAAATCCTGGGTGCGAATCTCGATATCCACCTCTTCGGCCTCAGGCAGCACCGCCACCGTGGCAGTCGAAGTATGGATGCGGCCTTGCGTCTCGGTCACGGGCACTCGCTGCACACGGTGCACGCCACTTTCAAATTTCAAATACTTGTAGGCATCTTCGCCGGTCATATTGAAAATAATTTCACGATAGCCACCGGTATCGGCCAAGCTGGTGCTCATCACATCCACCTTCCAGCCACGCCGCTCCGCGTAACGGCTATACATCCGGAACAGATCGCCGGCGAAAATATTGGCTTCATCACCACCCGCGCCGCCACGGATTTCCATCACCGAATTACGGCTGTCAGTCGGATCTGGCGGAATCATCGCGCGCAACACATCGTTTTCCAAGGTCTCGATCTGAGCTCGAAGCTCGACCAGTTCTTCTTCCGCCATTTCGCGAATCTCTTCCTCGGTCTCCTTGTCCGCAATCATCGCCTCATTTTCTGCGATCGCTTTATAAGCCGCATTGAAGGCTTCGAATTTTTCGATCAAACTACTGACACGCTGATGCTCGCGGCCCACTTCAGCCGCACGGCGTTGGTCAGAATAGAAGTTGGGCTCAGCAATTTGAGCGTCCAAGGAGTCAAGCTTGGCACGGAATGGAGCGATATCAGGAATTTTTGACATGTTATTGTATGTAAGCCCGCAGAATGTAGTGGGTGTATAAATCAATTCGCGAAAGTCGCCGCAAGGTCAACCACTGAGGGCTGGCGAGGGATTAAATCTCGCGCTGCCGGCGCTCAAGATCCTTCGCGCTCGAGCTCCAGTCCGCGGCGCGGAGCAAGAGCACGCAGCCCGAGACTTGCAGCAACGCCAACGACGATGCCCAGTGCCCCCCAAGCGACATCTGCCAACGATGCAAACCGATTGGGCAAAACCAGCTGCGCGCCTTCGGTCAACAACAGCAACGCGAATAAGGATGCCGCGGCCCACAAACTCAGCGCCAGCCGACTGTGCTCGATCGGGTGGCTACGGCCAGTCGGCCGCGCTTGATTACGAGTCAGCAGCCACGGGCACAACAGCCCGGCGGCACAATACGGCACGGCGGTGCGCAGTTCGCCGTGCCGATCCGCCCAGGCACTCAGCCATCCTGGCAGCCAGCATACTTCCCGCAGGCTCGGTGAGCCGCGCAGCGACAGATACAGGATGGCCAGCAACAAGAGCAGATAGGCCGCGCGCACGCCCCATTGCAGTCCGGCGGACGACAGGGCGCGGCTGTGTTTCAAAAATGAGTGCTTAGTCATGTATGCGGTCAGGCATGAATCGGTGCGGCAGCAATTGTGC
>JAFMHF010000002.1 GCA_017854655.1 Puniceicoccaceae bacterium
CTGCGAGCTTGATTCGTAAGGCTCGCCGCGAAGCTGCTTCTGAAGAAGCTGCTCCTGTGGCTGAAGTTAAGACTGAAGCTCCAGCGGCTGAAGTTAAGGCTGAAGCTCCAGCGGCTGAAGTTAAGGCTGAAGCTCCTGCAACTGAAGCTAAAGCTCCTGCGGCTAAGAAAGCTAAAGCTAAAGCGCCTGCGGCTAAGAAAGCTAAAGCTAAAGCACCAGCGGCTAAAAAAGCTAAAGCTGCTCCTGCGGCTGAAGAAGCTAAAGTCGAAGCTCCTGCGACTGAAGAAGCTAAAGCTGAAGCATAAGCTGGTCCACCCCTGATCTTTCAGGGCAATCGACCGATTGCACCATGCACATCGAGTTTGATATTTTAACCCTCTTCCCAGAAATGGTGGAGGGTTTTTTATCGTCCAGTATGCTGGGACGCGGCCAACGCCATGGCTTGATCCGTGCTGAGGCGCACCAACTGCGTGATTGGACCACGGATAAGCACCGTAAGACCGACGAAATGCCCTTCGGGGGAGGAGCGGGGATGGTAATGAAGCCAGAACCGATCTACGCGGCGGTCGATTCGATGCGTCGCCCTGAGTCTAAGGTGATCTATATGGCACCAGACGGTGAGCCGTTGACCAGTCAATTGGCTCGTGAGTTGGTCCAGGAAAAACACCTTATACTATTGAGCGGTCACTATGAAGGAGTGGATCAACGCGTTCGCGACGATTTGATCGACCGAGAAGTGAGTATTGGGGATTATGTGCTGACCAACGGCACCTTGGCAGCGGCAGTGATGATCGACTGTATTAGCCGATTTGTGCCTGGGGTTTTAGGTGACGAAAAATCCTTGACGGAGGAATCCTTTATGACCAACTTCCTCGGCTTTCCTCAATACACCCGTCCTGCGCAGTTTCGCGGTATGGGTGTGCCAGACGTTTTATTGTCTGGGGACCATGCAGCTATTGCGAAATGGCGACGTGACCAGCAGATCGAAAAGACCCAGCAACTAAGACCAGATATTTTACCAAACGGAGAATTCCAGCAATGAGCCAAGCAATCCTAGAAGACATCACTAAAGATCAACTTACGAGCGACCGCGCAGACTTCAAAGTCGGCGATGGCGTTCGCGTACACCTTAAGGTTACCGAAGGTGATAAGACACGTATCCAGATTTTTGCTGGCATCGTCATCGCTCGCAAGGGCGGCAGTCTCCAAGAGACTTTCACAGTGCGCCGTATCGCATCGGGTGTGGGTGTTGAAAAGGTATTCCCTGTTCACAGCCCATCGATCGAGAAGATCGAGATTGATCGTGAGTCTGTCACTATGCGTGCTCGTATGTATTACATGCGCGACCGTATCGGTAAGGCTGCTAACCAAGTTAAGGAAAAACGCTTGGTCGAAGCTAAGCGCAAATAAGCGTTTCGCAGATATTTTTAAAAAGGCCGTCCCGATTGGGGCGGTTTTTTTGCGTTCATCGTCAATTGCTAGGAAACGTGTTGATGGTAGCGCCGCATGCCCCATCAGATAGCAGGTTGTCGGAAGCTTCGACACTGAGGGAAAGCCCCTCTGGTACGAGTTGAGTGGCTTCTGGCAGCAGATCTCCGAGCAATACGAAATCGCACCCACAGTGATGCATATTAATCGTTAGTGAGAGCACAGCCGAGATTAATGGCACGGCGATAGACTCTGATCCGCAAAAAAAATGCTGGTCATCAAATTTCACCTATGCAGCGTAATTGTATGAAATACTTTATCCCCGTAGTCGTATTACTCTCCCTCTCTTTTTTGTCTTCTATTGTAACTGCTCAAGGTCTTGGCAGCAGGCTAAGTGAGCCGTTGCTTTGGCCCGCTAAAGTTGGGATTGACGAGATCGATTTCAAAGTCGTCAAGGATGATGAAAGGGCCCAGAAATTTGTCTATCAGTCAAAGCACTTTGAGTTAAACACACCTTTCAAATTAGAGCCTAGAGAAGTGAAGCAGGTAATGCGTGTTTTTGAGGCGACGCATACTGCGGTGAGAGCCATGCCCTTTGATTTTGAACGACGTATGCCACGCGATTTTACTGTGAGGCTGTATTCCAACCACACGGCTTATGTAGAAGCAGGTGGTTATCGTTTCGATAATGCGCGCTATATTGCTGATGAAAAAGTTTTGTTTCTATCCCCTCAGATATTGGACCTTAAAAAGTCCTCTGCAGGTCATTACAATTTAGGCAGGATTAAAACGAGTGAGATTATCGGCGAAGTCACTGAGCAGTTGTTAGCTGGTTATGAATTCCCATACTGGTTGAAGCAGGGGATTGCGCGCTACATGGAGTTGGTGCCTTACCATGATGGTTACTTTCAATTTGATCAGCTTGATGTCACTGCGGAACTAAAGCGTAAGGCGAAATTGCTCAAAGAGCATGGAATAATGTCCGAAGACGGCATCGCTAAATCAAAGGTAAAGGACACTGGCCCAGCGATGAAACCTGCGGGGAAACTAACTAATACCGGATTTGTTTGGGTGGCTTACATCTTTCAATTATCTGACCCGGAGGTAGGCGAGCGTTTCAAAAAGTTCATCCAGAGAACTCCCGGTTCATGGGAGCGAGGAGCAAATAGTTATCGAATTCTCACTGATCACAGTTCTGATGTAGGAATGGATATTCGTATTGATGAAGCACTACGCGCCATTGGCATCGAGGTTTTTTTCTATGAGGATTAAGGCGTTATCTACATAATTATCAATAATTTAAGGTCGCATCTGGTTTTTATGGAAGATAGTCCTCTTGGTTTCTCTGTTTAAGCCTTTGCGACAGTGAAACCACCTCGAAAACTCGGATGTGTCGGAGTTTATGAAGGCGGTGAAGCAGCGTTTCTTAGTTTGGTATAATCATTCGCATCAGCGGTATGGCACTCTGTGTGCGGAGCGCTTTAAGTCAGTGCTGATAGAGGGGCAGGGTAATCCACTGCAGATGATGGCCGCTTACATTGACCTGAACTCTTGTTGACTGTGAGCATTGGCGTTTCGCAGATATTTTAAAAAAAGTCGTCCCAATTGGGGCGGCTTTTTTTGCGCTTAGGAACCTTGCCAGCAAACGGTTTACTCATAGTTTATCATGGATCTGCTCTATATATCTATGAAATCCTTGTTTCGAATATTTGCTGTTCTCTTTGTACTACTCTTGATCGCGCTTGTCGGGGGGTATTTTATACTGACCAATGCCGGCGTCCAAAAAAGTCTGGTCGAGAGACAATTACCTGCAGGCAGTTCGATCGAGTCGATCCATGTGACGACTGCGCAGGTGACGCTCTCGGGCTTGATCCTGATGTTGCCGGATGGCACGCGTGTGGAGGTCGGTGGGGTCGATACGGCATTTGAGCCGTTGGCAGCTGTATTTGATCAGACGATTAAGATGGGCGTGTTGCAAGTGGAGGGACTGCGTGTGGATCTTCCGACGGTGACTGAGCCGACTATTGCTGCTAGTCGATCAGCGGCAGGGCGTGAGCCTCGCGTTGAGACGGCACCTTCGACGCCAGCTGCTGCCGAACCAGAAGCATCGACGAATCCGATGGAAGTGCTGAATGCATTGGGGCATTTTGAATGGTTGCTCGATATCGACGAAATCGACTTTGAAGGTGAGATTCATGACGGGCAGGGCTCGATGTACGTGGTGCGAGTCGATTCGCCGGCAATTCGCCCCGGCGAGTCTTCTAAAATCGATGCGTCGCTACAATTGCTGACGGACAAACCACTGCCGTCTGGCTTGAAAGTCTTTGATTCAACAGCGACGCTGAGTTTTATGCAGAAAGCCGAAGGTGGCTTTGAGTCGCTGCAACTTGAGTTGAAGACATTGGGCGCGGATGCCCAAGGGCAGCAGTTGATCTCAGTGCAGTCGGCATTCGCGCTGGAGGTCGATGACGCTGCGGGTGAGGCAACTGTTTCAGTGAACTTCAATGCCGACCTGCCGAAACCGCAGGTGATCGCTCCTGAGTTGGCAATACTGGGTAGATTGCAAGTCACTGGCAATGCAGTGGCATCGACTGACGGCGATGCGATGACACTCAGCGCGGCGAATTTGACCGCGTCTGCTGCGAGTACTGAGCTGTTGGCGCTAGACTTGAAGCGCAGCATGGTGTTTGGCGGCGAAGCGGATTTGTCGGGCGAGTTACTGGATATTACGATCACAGCACTGCAGCTCGAATGGCTTAATCCATGGTTGTCAGATGGGTTACGAATTCAATCGCTGGCGCCGGTATCGCTCGCTCTTTCAGTGGCAGGTGCAGCGGATGGAGCCTTTGTGTTGACCTTTGCCGAGCCGCTTCAGCTCGGCCCTTTGACTGTGACTGAGGCAGGTGCGCCGTTGGTTCAGGATCTCGTCGTGATGCTCACTCCAGAATTGCAGTTAAGCGCGGATCAGTCTTTGAAGTATTCGCTCAACTCGCTAAGTATTGCGGATAAATACGGCTCTTTCATCCAAGGCAGCTCTAGTGGGGTGATTCAGTTGGATGCGACACGTGATGCGGCCAATCTTTTTGCGGGCATTCAGTCGCAAACTGAGCTCCAGCTTGGGCTCCAAGAAGTCTTTCAGTTGCCCGCCTTAGCGGGCAATGCTTCAATTGTTAGTGGTCAGCTATCACTGAATGTGAACGTCGATGCGTCAGCTGATGAGCCGCTTCAGCTGCAAGCGCAGGTCAAGGGCCTACGTGCGCGTAGTATGCCGAGCGTGGCGAAGGATTATGCCCTCGCGTTAGCGGTGAAACCGACATCAAAGCTCGGCGAATGGGCGATCGGGGCAGATCTTCTCGCGGGGCCAACACGCCGCCCTTCAACGAGCCTGCAACTCGCAGTTAAGGTTAATCCGAGCCAACAACCGATGACTTTTTCCGCAGCGGTATCGGGGCCACGTGTGACTCAAGAGGACCTCTCGATTCTAAGCGCAGCCTTTACGCCGAGAGCGCAGCCGGCCGTTGCAACGCCGACGTTACCACGCCCGAGTGCTGTGCGGGGCACAGAGCAGCCTCAAGCGGCTCGCGGCGTTGGAGTTGATGTGTCAGGCAGTGTACCGCCTGTATGGGCGATGCTGGATGGTCGTGCCACGATCAGTATCGACGAATTTCGCCTCGAGGCGGGGCAGGTGATTGAGGCGATTGCGCTCAAGGCAGTCGTTTCTGAGCCGAAGTTGATGGTGGATCCAATTTCAGCCAAGATCGGCGAGGGCGAGTTGCAGGGCAGTAGTACGGTCTTGTACGCGTCGTCGCTGGCAAAGCCTTACAGTCTCTCTGCGGATATTCGTTTCGCAGATGTAGATCCCGCGTTTTTTGTTAAACGGCATCAGAGCTCCCCCGTGCAAGGGCGATTCGACGGGGTGTTTCAGCTGACGGGCGTCGGCGAGTCCTTGGATGCGGCGGTTGAAGATTCCACGGCAACCCTCAAAATTACCGGCGAGCAGGGCGTGCTGACGGCATTTGAAATGGACGAACGCCAGCAACTCGGTCTCGGTCTTGCGGGACTGCTAGGGCAGAGTCTGGATCGCCCAGGGATTACGGCGCTGTCGCGCACCATTCCGTATTTTAAGGATATTCCCTTTGATAGTTTTGTCTTCGAACTCAAGCGCGGCGCGGACAAGCGAGTGTTGATCCCGCAGTTGCGATTGATGGGAGACAGTGTTTTGATCGATGCGTCCGGCTCGGTGGGCGCGAGCGGTTTGAGCGAGGTGATGGATCAACCGTTGGATTTGACTCTGTCACTCGGAGCAAAGGGCCGTCTGACTGAGTCTTTAGAAACGCTAGAATTGCTGCAGCCCAGTACTGCCGAAGACGGCTTTAGGCGTTGGAATAAGGACATTCAAATTACCGGTAGTTTAGCCGATCCAGATACTGGGGAATTGATGGATATTCTTAATAATGCGGCGAAGGGAGCGTTTTCGACCTCGAATAAGCGAGAATCCGTGCCAGCGGAAGGTGATCTGGGTCAGCAACAGTCGACTGAACTTGTGCCTCAGGCCGAGGGCGGCACCACAGCTGAATCAGAAGCGCCACAAAAAAAATCTAAGGAAGAGCGCCGCCGCGACGACATTGAGATGGGCTTGGACTTGTTGAATTCCTTCTTTGGGAATTAAGCAAGCGACCGATTCGGGCTGAGAAGTGGCAGTGTGGGCGGACTCGCTCACGTTGAGCCGATGTTGATGCCAATGAGGGCGCGCCGTCGCTCCTTAGACACAAAAAAAGACGCTCCGTATGGAGCGTCTTTTTGATTTAAGTGATTCGGCGTTCAAAGTTGAGCGTTTGATGTTGCTTCGCCATCTACGGTAGACCTCCGTCAACGTTAGCGCCAACGACGCTTTAGCCTTGGATCTCCGCGAAGGCCCAATCCAGCCATGGCAGTAGTGCTTCGATATCTGCGGTGTCGACGGTTGCGCCACCCCAGATGCGGAGGCCGTCGGGTGCGTCGCGGTAACTGCCGAAATCGTAGCCGACGTCTTCTTTGTCGAGCATGCTAACGAGCTGCTTTGCCTTGGCTGCTTGCTCGTCGGCGGGGAGGGCTTGATACCAATCCGCAGTGATCTTCAAGCAGATCGAAGTGTTCGAAATCGTCGCAGAATCTTCGGCTAGAAATTCGATCCAGTCAGTTTGTGCCACCCAATCGGCAATCGCCTTGAGGTTCGCTTCAGAACGCTCGATCAGTGTTGGCAACCCGCCGATGCTTTCTGCCCAACGTAGGCCGTCCACTGCGTCTTCGATGGCGAGCATGGAGATGGTGTTGATGGTCGCACCACTGAAGATGCCTTTGATTAGCTTGCCGCCGCTAGTCATGCGGAAGATCTTTGGTAGTGGCCATGCCGGCGTGTAGCTTTCGAGGCGTTCGATTGCTCGTGGGCTGAGCACGATCATACCGTGCGCACCTTCGCCGCCCATGACTTTTTGCCAAGACCATGTAACGACGTCGAGTTTCTCGAAATCGATGTCCATCGCGAATACCGCAGAGGTCGCGTCACAAATCGTCAGGCCTTCGCGGTCGGCTGGAATCCAGTCGAGATTCGGCACCTTTACGCCGGAAGTGGTGCCGTTGTAAGTGAAGACTACGTCGTTGCTAAAGTTGACCTTGGAGAAGTCGGGCAGCAGGCCGTAGTCGGCCTCGTGCTTGGTGATGTTGTCGAGCTTGAGTTGCTTGACGACGTCAGTAACCCAACCCGAGCCAAACGATTCCCATGCGCACATTTCCACGCCGCGTGCACCGAGCAGCGACCACATGGCCATTTCCACTGCCCCAGTGTCTGAAGCGGGAACGATGCCGCAAACATAGCCTTCAGGCAGACCGAGAATAGAGGCGGACTTGTCGATGACTTCTTGGATGCGCGCCTTGGCAGGCTTTGCGCGGTGTGAGCGGCCGACAAGTGCTTCGTTAAGGGCTTCGAGCGACCAACCGGGACGCTTGGAGCACGGGCCAGATGAGAAATAAGGACGTGTTGGTTTAACTGTTGGTTTCATGGAAATGTTGAACGTTGGACGTTGGACGTTGTTGGTTGGGTGCAATTTTTAAGAACGCTCAACTGACAACCTACAATTATCAACTCCTTTTCGCTTTCTTTTTAGCTGCCTTCTTCACGGGGCGTGGTGCGAATTCGAAGCCGATTTTGCCATTTTCAAAGTCGAGGGTGAGGTGGGCTTTGAAAGGGCGCTTGGTGCGCTTCGAGATAAAGCCGTCGAGCAGTGGTGTCTTACCCTCGGTAAATAGCTGTTCGACCGCCTCGGGATCGAGCTCTTTCTGTAGGATGACCTTGCCGAGACGGAAGCCGTCGGGTGAATCTTTTGGTTTGAACTCGGGTACATGGTAGGCCTTGTCGGTGCCGTAGAACTTCGCTTCGAGTCCGTTTTGTAACGTGACTGTTTTAAGCAACTGATCCTCGGTCAACTCATCCGCAGAGTCGAGGTCGTCGTCGAATACGAAGTTGGTCTTCCACTTGCCGATCTTGCCTGTCTTGGTGACGTTTTGCACGAGTTCTAATGCGGCGCTGAATGGCTTGTTGAAGCGAGATACGAAGCCTTCCATCTCGGGCAGTGCCTTGGTAGTAAATAGTTGGACTGCTTCGGCTTCGCTGAGTGAGCGACCAGCGATATGCTTTGAGATGCGAAAGTCGCAAGCTTCTTCGCGACACTCGTAAGTGGCGTCGGTTTGTTTGAGACGTTCGGTGCCACAAGCTGGGCAAGCGCATTCCAAATCAGGGAAGGTGCGGCTGACTAGCATCTCCATGTGGGCGCGGGCTTTGCTGACCACGTCTTCGGTAAAGGTGGCGATCTCTTGCATGAAGTCGTCGCGCTTAATCTCGCCGCGTTCCATTTTGTTGAGCTTCGCTTCCCAGTCGCCGGTCATGGAGGGGGAGGCGAGCTGCTCAATATGCATCTCTTCGCAGAGCTCGATCAGGCGCAGGCCTTTGCCGCTGACGTTGAGGTCGCGGCCGTCGCGGGCGATGTATTTCTGGCGGAGTAAGCCTTCAATCGTGGCGGCACGTGTGGCGGGAGTGCCAAGTCCACGCTCGGACATGGCTTCGCGCAATTCGTCATCGTCAATAATCAGTTTACCGGCACCTTCCATCGCTGCGAGGAGCGTGGATTCCGTATAGCGGGCCGGCGGCTTGGTTTCTTTGTCCAATACGTCAATCGCTTCGGTCTGCGCGTCTTCGCCTTGAGCGACGGCGACGAGCTCGTCCTTCTCTGCAGCAACGCCTGCCACGCGGCCATAGACGGCAAGGTAACCTGGCTTGACCAGTGTTTTACCATTGGTCAGGAAAGTGTCTTTTTCGTCGCCGTGGTTGATCGTGGTTAGGCGCTTGGTGACTTCGAATTCAGCATGTGGGAAGAACACCGCGATGAAGCGTTTGAGGACCATATCGTAAAGCTTCGATTCCTGCTCGTTGAGTTTGACTACGCGGCCAGTTGGGATGATCGCAAAGTGATCCGAGACCTTGGCGTTGTTGAACACGCGCTTTGAAAACTGCACACGGTCATTCTCGATGGCATCGGTGGCCCATTTAGCTGCAGGATGTCCTGAGCTGGCGAGGTCGCGAAAGGTCTCAAAGACCTTGCTCATATAGTCCTCTGGCAAGTAGCGAGAGTCGGTTCTCGGATAGGTGAGCATCTTGTGACGCTCGTACAGTGCTTGTGCCAGACCGAGTGTATTCTTGGCGGTGAAGGGGGCTTCACGCTGAAGGGTGGTAAGGTCGTAGAGCTGCGGTGCGATTTGTTTGGTCGGCTTGGTTTCTTCAGTCACGGTGCCAGTCTTACCTTGGCAGCGCTGGTGAATCTTCTCGGCAGTGGCTTTGTCCCAAACGCGTTCGGCGCGGCCGTGTGGCTGCTCCTTATTTTTCTTAAAATTGAGATCGATCCATTTGCCTGGGTATTCGCCATTGGCGACGCCGAACTCGGCGTGGACCTCCCAGTAATCTTCTGGGTTGAATGCAGCGATCTCGCGCTCGCGCTTGGCGAGGATCGCAAGGGTAGGGGTCTGCACACGGCCTGCGGCGGTAATGTTGAAGCCACCGTGACGTGAGCGGAAGCAGGTAAAGGCGCGAGTGGAGTTGAGGCCGACGAGCCAGTCGGACTCGGAACGGCATTTGGCGGCGTCGGCGAGGTTCGACATTTGCTCGCCATCGCGAAGGTTGTCCCATGCTTCGAGGATCGAACCAGTGGTCATTGATTGCATCCAGAGGCGCTTGACGGGCTTCTGGATCTTGCCGATGTCCATGATGTATTGGAAGATCAGCTCACCTTCGCGGCCGGCGTCACAGGCATTAATGATGAGATCGAATTCCTTCTTTTTCGCTAAGCTGAGCACGTGCTTGAGGCGGTTGTGCGTTTGCTCGATGGGTTGCAGTTCGAATTCCTTCGGGATCGCGGGCAGCACCTTAAAGTTCCAAGGGAGGTTTTTGCCGTTGGGTCCAGTCGGCATCTTCAGCTCAACGAGGTGACCGACCGCCGAGGTGATGGCGGCATTTTCATTCTCGAAATATTGTGCGTCGCGGGATTTGCCTTTTTTCTCAAATTTGCCCAAGTGCTTGGCTAGGGCTTTGGAGAGGTCGGTGGCGACGGAAGGCTTTTCGGCAATAATTAAATATTTCATGTGTTCGAATCTGTCGGTCTGTAAAGTGCTGAGCCTCCGAAGTGAATGGAGGCTCGTTGAAAATGGACACTATTAGTGTGTTACTGGGGCGGGGTGTTTAGTGAGTTGGGCAGCCGCGCAAAGTCGATTCGACACGGGTGAATTCCGTGGCTTGTAACTAAAAGATTGTTGGTGCGGAGGCTCATTGAATGAAAAGTGTCAGTTTTATCGTGTGAAGAGGGAAATGGAGTTTGGCGATCTCAATCTATTATGCATTGCTTTACTTGGGCAAATGAGAGTCGCTAGGTTTTCGGTAAAACAGGCGAATAAAACGGGCGTCAACCCTGTTTCTCATTTTTGCCATATCTGCCTCAGCACAAAACTCACCACTCGCACTCCTTTTTATGCTCCGTAAATTCCGCGAAGATCTAGCGCGCAAGGCCAATGACTTTGCCCAATTCACTGCGGATGTGATCTACGATCGGCAGCATGGCCGCGCGGCTGAGCTGTTTGGCTCCTTCCTGTATGTACTTTCGTTTCTGTTCAGTTTTATCGTGCAGTTGCGCTGGTATCTGTATGAGCATCGAATCCTTCGCAATAAACCACTAGGCTGCTTAGTGGTGGTCGTGGGAAATTTGACGGTCGGCGGCACGGGTAAGACGCCGGTAGTGGAGAAATTTGCCCGCACCTTGTCGGAGCGTGGGCGCAAGGTCGCCATTCTCAGCCGTGGATATAAAAGTAAGAAAGAGCCACTACCTAAAAAAATATGGCGTAAGTTGACGCATGGCGAGGAGGTACCACCGAAAGTCGTGAGTGACGGTAAGAATGTGCTGCTTGACTCGGAAGTCGCTGGTGATGAGCCGTATATGCTCGCTTGTAACTTGCCGGGGGTGGTTGTGCTATGTGATAAGAACCGTGTGAAGGCCGGTTCGTTCGCAATTCGGCGCTTTGGTTGCGACACACTCATTCTCGACGATGGGTTCCAATACTTACCTCTCAAAGGACGCTTGAATTTACTGCTGGTAGATAAGACCAATCCATTTGGGAATCAGCACCTGTTGCCGCGTGGAATCTTGCGCGAACCGATCAAGCATCTTTCCCGAGCAAGCTACATTTTCTTAACCAAGTCCGACGGCACGCAAGATGATGCCTTGCTCGAATTAATCCGCGAGCACAACCCGAAGGCGGAAATCATCGAATGCTCCCATCAGCCGCAGTATTTACAGGCCATCGATGGCGGCGCGCGCTTGCCACTTGATACCTTGAAGGGGGCGCATATTGCTGCATTTAGCGGAATCGCCTCTCCTGAGAGCTTTGAGAACATGTTGCGCGGCTACGGTGCAGAGATTCGCTATAATCACCGGTTCCTCGACCATCACCGCTTCTCGCGTGGGGAAATTCAGCATGTCTACGATCAGGCGGATGAGGCCGAGCTCGATATGATTGTAACCACCGAAAAAGATGCCGTGCGCTTGTTTGAAGATATTAAGCCCAAAATTCCGATTTATTTTCTCCGTCTCGAAATCGACATTCTGTCGGGGGAGGAGGACTTCGAGGGCGCGGCCGCTCGTATTTGCCTGCCTCGAAATACATCTGCTCAGATGACCCGACCTTCATTCATTTCTGAGAATAGTTGAATGCGCAGTGAATGGGGCTTGATCGCCAGTCACCTTTTCGCCACATATCTTTGCTTTCCACTGATTCACACTATCTACTATTATTACAATGGCTTCCACACCAGCCAACACAGTTCCCAAAATCGACAGCAAAAAACTTCATGACCTTGAGGTTAAAGACGCGCAATTTATCTTCCAGTCGGTCTGGACGGTGCTGGTCGACGAATTTGGGGAGGAGAATCTTCGTTTTCCTAAAGAGATTTTTTGGCTCAACGGAGCGCCTGGGGCAGGTAAAGGCACGAATACTGACTTCATTATGAAGTTTCGTGATTTGACTGCACCGCCTGTGGTTGTCAGTTCGCTGTTGGAGAGCCCTGAAGCGAGGCAGATGATTAATGCTGGCATGCTCGTGGGCGACCGCGAAGTGGTCGAAATTATTTTGCGTAAGCTGCTGGAGCCGATCTTTCAGTCTGGTGCTGTGGTGGACGGCTTTCCTCGTACCAAAGTGCAGGTGGAATGTGTTAAGTTGCTGTTTAATAAGCTAGTCGACTTACGTAATAATTATGCAGATACGCTGTTTGCTCAGTATTTAAAGAAGCCACACTTCCACATTGTGGTGCTCTTCGTCGATGAGAAGGAGAGCGTCCGACGACAGCTTTACCGTGGTGAGCAGTCACGCATCCATAACGAGGAAGTGCGTGAGTCTGGTGATGGCGAACTCATGGAAGTGCGACCGACAGACCTCGATCCAGTTGCAGCGCTCAATCGTTACCGCACCTTTAAAGAAAAAACCTACGGGGCACTCAAAGACCTCCGAGCGATTTTCTTTTATCATTTTATCAATGCACATGGCACGCTCGATGAAGTGCGTGCACGTATTGATAAAGAGCTGTGCTATCAAGGCTCTCTTGAACTCGACGAAGCCACTTACGACCGCCTTTCTTCGATCCCGATTGCAAGTACGATATCGGCACATGCTCGTCAAGACTTGGTAGATCGCCTCGATAGCTACGAGCAACGCCAAAACGCGTTGTTTACTAAAGTAGTCGATACGATCAATTGTGTTTTTATGCCGATCATTCAGCGCCACGCGATTTCCGGCATGGCTGTCGTGAATACCGAAGATACGACCTTTGGCGATGCCGATGCGCTGACCATGCTCATCGATATTTTCTCTGAGCGTGGTTATCATGCTATCATTGATATTCATCGCGATGAAGTGCCTGATTCGATTGATCCCAAAACTTTCAAAATCAAGACCCGCATCAAGCTGGTATATCGGGTGCGCGTGCAGTTCAAGGGATCCGAGATCCGTCGCGGACGCTAATATTCCGCAATCGCCGAATCGTCAACGTGAAGAATGGCAGGGGCATTCTTGGTGGCTCTTTTATGGCCGACTTAAATCGTGTCTGGCTGGAGCCGGTGATTGGTCGGTTCATTGCCTAGTTGAATGGTGGACGCATGAGGTGCATCACCGACTATATGGCTTGCGTGGTATCAGCCGAAGGTCTTGCCGTTCCAGCCCCAGTTGGTAGGTGGCTCGTTGTGATAAGTAATATAGATACGGTCGGCTTGGATGTCGGTGGTCAGGCGGATACGTTCGGATAGTTCGGCGGTGAGTCGTTGCGGGGCATCTTCTGCTAGGCGGATTGCACTCAGGTCAACCAACATGGTCGGGTGTTCCGTACCAGCCATGGTCATTTTAGCGCTGATCCAGCTGGTCATGACGAAGTCTTCGGATTTTCCGAGTAACTCAGATACTGCCTTGGAAAGGGTCTGTAAGCAGTTGGACTTTTCTGAGTCGGTGAGCGCGAGGTTGGAGGTGACTTGAATGAGCGGCATGGTGGGTGAGGAGTGGGGGAGATGGAGAGAGCGCAGGAGTGCTGCAGTTAGTAAATCTATCTCTGAAGTGTTGTCTGGGCAAGTCGTCCGAGCTTTTGCTTCCTTCTGTGGAAGCGACACTCTTGTCGCTTTAGTTTCCGCAACCTTGCACGATGCAAAGCGACAGGAGTGTCGCTTCTACGTTTCCGCAACCTTGCACGATGCAAAGCGACAGGAGTGTCGCTTCTACGTTTCTGGCAACCTTGCACGATGCAAAGCGACAGGAGTGTCGCTTCTACGTTTCTGGCGTGGCCTCGATCGTGAGATCGGGGAGCTGTTGAGAGGTGTCGAACGTTTGTGTCTAGGGCGCCTTGGCGCGGTCTTCGCACCCAAGGGGTATCATAACTAGCAAAGCCCCTATAATCACAAGGAGACGCGCACAAAAAAGCCGCTACACGATGTGTAGCGGCTTTTGTTAAACAATTATCGAGTACAATCTATTCTTCGGTTGCGTCGCCTTCTGGTGCGGGGGTTTCCGAGGCTGTACCTTCTGTGAGAGCTTCACCTTCGCCGAGTTCGACTTCCTCGTCTTCGCCGGATTCGTCTTCGCCGGATTCGTCTTCGTCGGAGGCGACGACCTTAGAGATGCCGATGAGAGCGTCTCTGGCAGCGAGGTTGACGAGCTTCACGCCGCTTGCGGCACGACCGGTGATGCGAACGGTGTCGATCGGGCTGCGGACGGCTTGCCCCTTCTTGGTGAACATCATGATCTCATCTTCGTCGGTGACGCTGAGAGCGCCGACAACCTTGTCAGACTTGATTGCGATGATACCGGAGCCACCACGCGATTGAACGCGGTAGTCGGAGAAGTCAGTGCGCTTACCGAGGCCGTTGGCGCCTGCGATCAGCAACTTGGCGTCTTCTGCGACTATTTCGATCGCGACGACCTTATCTTTCTCGGTCTTGAGCTTGATGCCGCGGACACCACGTGTGGCACGACCCTGGTCGCGGAGATCCGTTTCTGGGAAGCGAATCGACTGTGCATTACTGGTGACGAGCACGATGTCGTTGCTGCCGTTTGTGAGGCGTGCGCCAATAAGGTTATCACCCTCGTCGATTTTAATACCGATGAGACCGCCTTTACGGTGGTTGCGGTAGTCGGAGAGCATAGTCTTCTTGGTGACACCATTCTCGGTGGCGAGAACGATGCGCTGCTCGGACTCTTCGAAACCATCGACGCAAATCATCGCGGCAATCTTCTCACCCTTTTGGAGCTCGAGGATGTTGGCGAGGGCGCGTCCCTTAGCGATGCGTGACCCTTCTGGAAGGTTGTAGACCTTTTCGACATATACGCGACCACTGTTCATGAAGAACATAATGTTGTCGTGTGTACTCGCGGTGAAGAGGTGTTCAACGAAGTCTTCTTCGTATTGGCCTGAGCCGATGACGCCCTTGCCACCGCGTTTCTGCGAACGGTATTCGTCGAGCGACGTGCGCTTCATGAAGCCCTTATGAGTGATGGTGATCATGCAGCCTTCGTTTGGAATGATGTCTTCCATGCTAAGGTCGCCATCGACTGCGAGGATCTCGGAGCGGCGTGGGTTGCCGTATTTCTCGCGCATCTCTCCTAGCTCTTCCTTGATCACTTCGAGTAAGCGATGCTCGTTGTCGACGATGTCGCGAAGGTAAGCGATGAGCTCCATGAGGGCTGCATACTCTTCTTCGATCTTGCCGCGTTCGAGGCCAGTGAGCTGGTAGAGGCGCAGTTCAAGAATCGCGTTGGTCTGTAATTCCGAGATATCATAGGTCGCCATCAAGTTCTGCTTCGCTTCGTCGCGGTTCTTGGACGCACGGATGATCTTAACGAAGTCGTCGAGATTATCGAGGGCGATACGGAAGCCTTCGAGGATGTGGGCACGTGCCTCTGCTTTACGCAGCTTAAACTGTGTGCGGCGGTAGATGACTTCGCGGCGGTGATCGATGTAGCAACCGATCATTTCCTTGATGTTCATCTGCTTCGGACGACGGTTGTCGAGCGCAAGGAGGATGACACCGAAGGAGCTTTCAAGAGCAGTACTCTTGTAAAGTTGATTAATAATGACGCGAGGGATCGCACCACGCTTCAGTTCGATAACGATACGTGTGGTCTCGGTGGACTCATCACGCAGATCTGAGATGCCGTCGATCGACTTGTCGGTGATGAGCTCTGCGATACGCATGACGAGTGTCGCGCGATTGACGTTATAAGGGATGGCCGAGATGATGATCTCTTCCTGTCCCTTGGTCTCGACGACTTCTGCGATACCACGTGTGCGGACGATACCGCGACCAGTGCGGAGGTAACTCTGGATGCCGGCAGTGCCATGCACAAAGCCACCACCTGGGAAGTCAGGGCCTGGGATGATGTCGATCAGGTCATCCAAGCTGATGTTTGGATTGTCGATGATGGCACAAGCGGCGTCGATGACTTCGCTCAAATTGTGCGGTGGGATATTAGTGGTCATACCGACCGCAATACCTGTGGAGCCATTCATCAAGAGATTTGGCAAAGCTGCAGGTAGGACGGATGGCTCAGTGGTGCTTTCCTTATAGTTGGGCACGAAGTCGACGGTATCTTCGTCGATGTTCTTGAGCATCTCTTCGGCGATCGCTTCGAGCTTACACTCGGTATAACGATACGCAGCGGGGGGATCACCATCAATGGAACCGAAGTTACCTTGTGGTTTGATCAGCGGATAGCGCATGACCCAGTTTTGAGCTAGCCGGACGAGGGTGTCGTAAACGGAGCTATCACCGTGCGGGTGGTAGTTCTTTAGGACTTCCCCGACCACACCTGCGCACTTATCGAAGTTGCGGTTGTGGAGCAGGCCTTCACGCAGCATCGCGTAAAGGATGCGGCGCTGCACGGGCTTGAAACCATCACGTGCGTCGGGCAGGGCACGACTAACGATGACGGACATCGAGTAATCGATGTATGCGGTCTGCATAATATCGATGATCGATGTGACTTCCGCGCGATCTGCATCGTTTGGAATTTCTGCTGGTAATTCTGGTGGGAGTTCTTCGGACATGATCTTAGAAGTGGAAAAGTTGAAATGTGAAAAAGTGGGAAGGTCTGAAGTCTGAGCAAGCTATCTGAATTAAATACTTTCTACTTGGTTACTTTAATACCTTCGCACTCTGAATGCATTAGACGTCTAAGTAAGAGACGTTGAGGGCGTTGTCTTCGATGAAGGCACGGCGGGAGGGGACGTCTTCACCCATCAGCATGGAGAAGATGCCATCGGCGACTGCGGCGTCGGCGATGCTTACCTTAAGCAAATTACGTGTCTTCGGGTCCATGGTGGTTTCGAACAGCTGCTTCGGGTTCATTTCTCCGAGTCCTTTGTATCGTTGAATACTAAGGCCGCGGCGACCGATGGTGCGGATGTTTTCGATCAGCTCGATGATGGAGTTCAGCTCAATGATGTTCTCCTTCTTTTCGTCACCCTTGTTTTCGATCAAGTGGTAGCGTGCTTCATCGCTCTTACTGAATGTGTTTACGTCCATGCCGGCATCAGCAAGGCTGCGCAATAACTTCGTCATCTCCGTAGATTCGTAGATCTCGTGAAGTGATACGCGTTGCTGGACAGTGACGCCTGCGTCGTTCTCAACTTCGCGATTGAGGGTGTCGCTTTCGTCGGCGTCGGCGAGGCCGAATTCCAGGTGGAAGGCTGAGCGATCGTCGTCGTTACGCAGGTAGCGGAACTCTTCGACGTTGCCGGTGCGGATGCGAGCGATATAGCGCGGTAGCTCTTGAGTCTCTTTATGATGCTGATCGAGATACGTCGCAAAGTCGCAACCGTATCGAGTCACGCCGCGCCCGACCACTTCCATACGTGACAGGATCTGGACGATTTGCTCGATCGTCTCGCTGTCGAGATCCTTTTGATCGCGCACACGGATGAGATTGACATCCTCAGTGCCGAGTTCGAGCAGGATACGGTTGAGCTGTGCATCGTTGTCGATGTATTGCTCGCGGCGTTTGCGCTTAATTTTGTAGAGTGGCGGTTGCGCGATGTAAACGTATCCCGATTCGATCAGACCGCGCATTTGGCGGAAGATGAAGGTGAGGAGGAGGGTGAGAATGTGCGCACCGTCGACGTCCGCATCGGTCATCAAAATGATTTTGTGGTAACGAGCTTTCGATGCGTCGAATGCGCCAGGGCCTTCGTGGTCACCGATACCAGTGCCCATTGCGGTGATGAGGCTGCGGATTTCGTTATTGTTGAGCACCTTATCGAGGCGGGCTTTCTCTACGTTGAGTAGTTTACCACGAATTGGCAGAATCGCTTGTGTGGCACGATCACGACCTTGCTTAGCGGAACCACCCGCCGAGTCCCCTTCCACAATATAAATCTCGGAGTTGGCTGGATCCTTGGAGGAACAGTCAGCGAGCTTGCCGGGGAGACCGCCGCCTGAAAGTGCGCCTTTGCGGACAGTTTCGCGAGCCTTACGAGCCGCTTCACGAGCGCGAGCCGCGTGCAGAGTCTTTTCGATCAGACGTTTGGCGGTCTGTGGGTTAGTCTCGAAATAATACTTGAGTTGCTCGCCAGTGATCTTCTGGACGATGCCATCGACTTCGCCATTGGAGAGCTTGGTCTTAGTCTGACCTTCGAAGCGCGGTTCAGGCACTTTAACCGAAACAATCGCAGTCAAACCTTCACGAGTGTCGTCGCCGCTGAGGCTTGGATCTTTCTCTTTAATCAGGTTGTTCTGCTTTGCGTAAGAGTTGATCACGCGGGTCAGCGCAGTGCGGAAGCCAGAGAGGTGAGTGCCGCCTTCGACATTGTGAATCGAGTTGGCGTAGGCGTAAATTTGGTCGCTGTAGCTGTCGTTATATTGCAGCGCGATATCGACGACGATGTTGGCGTCGAGGTCGGGGTTAGGCGTTGGCGCTTCGCCGTGAATGCTGATCGGGTCTTCGTGGACGACGTTTTTGTTCTCATTGAGGAACTTGACGTATTCCGAGATGCCATCCTTGAAGATGAATGCCGTGGTCTTGTTGACGCGCTCGTCGACGAATGTGATGTGAATACCGGGATTCAGGAAGGCGAGTTCACGCAGGCGCTTGCCGAGTAGTTCGGCTTTGAAGTCGCGGGTGGTTTCGAAAATTTCCGGATCGGGGGAAAATGCGATACGTGTGCCGTTACGCTTGGTATCGCCGATGATTTTCATCTTCTCGGTCGTCTTGCCACGCGAGAATTCCATCTTGTGAACCTTGCCATCGCGACGGACTTCGACTTCGAACCATTCGGAGACCGCATTGACGCACTTCGCGCCGACCCCGTGGAGGCCGCCGGATACCTGATAGGCGCCTTTACCGAATTTACCACCCGCGTGCAGGTTGGTCATCACCAGCTCGAGGGAAGGGATGTTATACTTCGGGTGAATGTCGACTGGGATGCCGCGACCATCGTCCTCAACGGAGCAGGAGCCGTCGTTGTGGATGCTGACGGTGATCTGCGAGCAGTAACCGGCGAGGGCTTCATCGATCGAGTTATCGACGATTTCAAAGACACAGTGGTGGAGGCCACGTTCGTTAGTGTCGCCGATATACATATCGGGGCGTTTACGGACACCTTCAAGTCCCTCCAGCTTCTGGATTTTGGAAGAGTCATAGACGTCCTTAGGGGCGTCGTTGGCGACATCTTTTCGAGGCTTTTTAGGCTGTAAATCTTCAGGCTTTTCTTGTTCTGACATAAGCCCTTATTTATGCTCTCGAAATAGTGCTCTGACCACAAAAAAGTGACTTTTTAGTGGTTTTTTTTGATGTATTATATCAGTCTGATATACAGTGGGTTACAGGCTTTTTGGCGGGACCTTGCCGCGGCCGCAGAGATTCAAGTTTACTTCTTGAGTCAAGAGCCTAACTTAAGGGCTGTGAAACTCTCCCATAAGCTTGAATATGCCTGCCGTGTCTTGGCACAGTTAGCCCGCACTCATGGCCAAGAAAAATTGGCCCATATCGATGAATTGGCTGAGGCGGAAAAAATCCCGGCCAACTATCTAGTGCAGATTTTGAACGAGCTGCGCAATGCGGGGCTGATTGTCAGTAAGCGCGGGAAGCAGGGTGGTTATGCGCTAGCACGTGCGCCTGAGCGAATCCGATTGGACGAGATCGTCACGGCGGTGGATGGTGACCTGCTCGAGCGCACGTTCGACGATCAGGGGCATTCTGGTGAACGCGTTGCGAGCATCTGGAGCGATATCGGCGTCGAATTTGAGAAGAAGATCAGCAGCTACACCCTGGAAGCGTTCGTTGTGGAGGATACCAGCTCGATGTATTACATCTAACTCAGTTTATCTGAATTAGATGTAGTAGGAAGGTATGAAGGGTTTGAAAGTTGGAAGGTGGTAAGGCCGAGGATGTGATACGGTCTATACTTAATCATATTCCTAATCTTGCTCTTAATCCTCCGTCTCACTCGCAGGGAATGATTAAGATAATGAGTCAGAGTAGGATTAAGTCGCGCAGGGATTGGAAGGTTTGAAAATTGTGACCTTGGCACTTTTCTACTTTGCGACTCTCATACTCCAAAATGGCTACGCCATTTTAAAAACTCCAGAACCTCGGCACGACGCAAACGGTGACGATGAAGCAGATGATGTTCAGCGGCAGTCCGACCTTTGTGAAGTCGAAGAATCTATAGCCACCGACACCATACACGTAGGTATTGGTTTGGTAACCAATTGGTGTCGCAAAACTTGCAGAGGCGGCGATACATGCGCCGACCACGAGTGGACGAGGGTCGATCCCGAGAGTCGTGGCGATGCCGAGAGTAATCGGTACCATCAGCGCGATGGCGGCATTGTTTGAGAGGAACTCGGTGAAGGTCGATGTAATGATATAGACGAACGCGAGCATCATGACGCTTTGTAAATGCTCAGGGGCAAAGTTTTGCACCACACCAATCATATTCTCGGCGATTAACAGGCTGGCTCCCGTGGAGTCCATTGCTTGCCCGAGCGCGAGCATGCCGAAAATAATCATCAAAATACTCCACTCGACGGAAGAATAGGCATCTTTCGATTTCATACAGCCAGTCAGCATCAAAATTGCCACGCCCAGTGTGACGGCGGCGACGATGGGCACGATGTTGAGCGTGGCGAGTGTGACGATCCCGATGGTGATACCGATGGCAATTGGCATCTTCGCACGAATACTGCGAGCTGGCACGCGCGGCCGATCCAACAGGATGATTTCTTCGCTGGTGGAGAGCGAGTTGATTGCCTTGGTCGAGCCCATCATGAGCAGAGTGTCGCCGGGCTGTAGGCGTAAGCTGTCAAGTCGGTCGCGCTGATTGTGCCCTTTGCGGTGCACGGCGACGACGACCATACGAAAGCGTTGGCGGAAGTTGATCTCGCCGAGTGTCTTACCGAGGATGGTTGCGTGTGGACCGACCACACCTTCGACGAGCGCACCTTCATCCATTGCGATCGTTTCTAGGCCGGCGGATATTTCGCCGTGCAAGGCGATACCTTTGATCGAATGTGCTTCGGCAATGCCAGATGGGCGGCAGGCCAGTACCAGACGATCACCGACTTCGAGTTTTGTTTGTTTCGGATCGCCTGTGATGGCCACGCCGTGGCGCACGATTTCGAGTAGACGAATGCCGCGCCCTTTAAGCATGCCGCTTTCGAGTGGGGTCTGGCCTTTGAGCTCCGATCCAGCGCGCACGAAGGCTTCGGTCATAAACTCCTTGCGCTCTTCATCGCTGAGGATCGAAGTCAGTGTCTCGCGGTGGGGGAGTAGTTTGTCGCCAAACAGAACCAGATAGAGTGAGCCGAAAGCTAGGATCGGCAGGCCGACTGCAGCGAGCTCGAACATTCCAATCGGCGCATGACCAGATTCGACTAAGATACCGCTGGCGAGCAAGTTGGTGCTGGTGCCAAGCAGCGTGCAGGTGCCACCAAAGATCGATGCGTAGGACAGCGGAATCAGTAGTTTTGAGGACGCGATCCCCATTTCGCGGGACAGTGTTAGCACGACGGGCATCAATACGATCACAACCGGCGTGTTGTTGATAAATGCAGATACTGAGGCCACACCGATGACCATGATGAAGATGAAGCTCCTGTACGGGAGTTTGACCAATCGCCTTAAATAGCCGGTGATGAGGTCAATCGCACCCGTGCGTTCTAAGCATCCGCTGACGATAAACATCGCGGCAATCGTCAGGGGTGCGGAATTACCAAAGACGCCTAGTAGGTTTTCGAGTGTCGGGAGTTCTGGACTCTTGCTGATCATGCTGACGAAAATCAGCACGCCAAATACAGTAATCGCTGTGAGGTCCGCAGGGATGCGTTCCCAGATGAAGCTCGTAATCGCGAAGATTAGCAGTGCAAAAACAAATAATATCTCCCAAGTCATTCTTAACTAGAGCTTTGTGCGTTTTTATTGGCGGCTTTTGTGGTCATGAGGTCATCCTGTTCTTCACTCTTCGCCCAAAAGTAAAAGGATATTGCAAGAATTGTAAGTGAAAATCCCATATTTACGACTTTCATTATAATACCACCGAGAATTTGATCATTGAGCGGGTCGAGATCGATGATGCGAGGCGCCCAGGCGTAAGTCGGGTAGATTGCTTCCCCGGCGAAAGTTAGGAAGGCAAACACTGGCAGTTGACCGACCATGAGTAGGAAGATCGCCAGCATTCGAATGCCATAGCTGCGGCGAGGCACCCGATTCGACAGAGTGAGGTAGGGCCAGAGCATGAGTATGCCGAGGGAAAACATCGTCCAGTGCTCTAGGACGTGGATGCGTTTGTCATGTAGCGCTGCTTCGTAGAGTGCGGGGATGTGCCATGCAGTATAGACAAAAGTGAACAGCAGGCCGCCGCAGGCTGGGTGGGTGAGCAGGTTCATGGTTTTGCGCAACCACTCCGGCTTGAGTAGCCAATCGATCAACCAACTGGGCGTGCCGAAGATAAAAAGTACTGGGCTGAAATAGATCAACAGCATGTGCTGTGTCATGTGTGCGCAGAACAGGAACTGTTCGCCGATCTGGTCGAGCGGCGAGCCGACTGCGAGATAGACGATGGTCAGACCGAGGTAGAACAAGATCACTTGGCCGCGCGGAAAGTCAGTGCCGGGAGCGATGCGTTCTCGCAGTGGCCCGACGCCGAGCGCATAGAGCCAGCCGATCATCAAGAGTGTGATCAGGAGCAGAGGTTCGGTGTGCCAGTGGAGTTGCATGGGTTCGGTGTTTGCGTCGGTATTCGAAGTTACGGCTCAATGGCTAAGTATTCTTGGATTGAGTGAATGGCAAAAAAAGGACGACAATTTCCTGTCGTCCTTAGAAATCTCAACTCTGATTTGAATCTAGAATGCAGAGATGGCCTCGAAATCGACAAATCCACGATCCATAATGAACATCAGCGCGACAACCGTGCCAGATGCGATCGATAGGCCAGTGCCAAACGCGAGAGTCAGGATCAGCTTGTCATACAGTAGGTGCATGAACCATGCGATCACACTGAAAAACTTAAACAGCGAGAGGGAGACGAGCGTAGCGAAGATAAAAGTGCCATTGATCGGCAGGTAAACAAGCACCAATTCGATGCCAGTGATCGCTGCTAAGACCAGTGCCAAATTAATAAAGGCGTGGTACTTTTGTTCTTCGCCGCTGTGGTCAGCGTGGGATGTAGAAAGCGTGTCAGACATGATGGGCGTCCTTATTTAATGAATTCGATCAGATAGATTACAGTGAAGATGATGATCCAGACGATATCCACAAAGTGCCAGTAAAGGCCAGCGACTTCAACATCGATGGCACTTTCGTGTGGGTCCATCTTGCCCGTATAAGAGTAGAAATACATACAGGTCAGCCAGAATACACCGATTGCGACGTGCACCCCGTGGGTGCCGGTTAACATAAAGAATGTTGAGCCGAAGGTGCCACTGTTCAGTGTGAGTCCCTCGTGGACGAATTCAGTGAACTCGAACACCTGACAGGCAAGGAAGATCAGTCCGAAGAAAATCACGCCGAGTGTGTTGCGGCGGAATGACTTAATGTCGCCCTTGTGCATCGCAGACACTGCGAGTGCCATCAGGAATGAACTCATCAGTAGGATGAAGGTCGAGAAAGAGGTGAGCTCCAGGCTAAATAGGCTAGTGGGATCAAATGACTCCGGATATAACTTACGATATATCAGGTGCGTGGAGATCATGGTGCCGAAGAACATGCAGTCGGAACCAAGAAACAACCACATCAGGAGTTTCTTGTTATTGACCATCAAGTTGTGATGGCTGTCGTTGTTGTGGGCGTCGTCGCTCATTATTTTTAAATCTTAAATACTAAAAACGAATGCTTAAATTTCGTCTTCTTTCGGGTGGAGGTGGTAGCCGCCTGGACCTTCAATTGCCCAGAGGGTGACGCCCAATGCGATGATTGCGAGTCCGCCTATTGTGACGTAGCCCATGTAGGCAACCCCTGCTTGCATCAGGCAGAGTCCCAAGCCGAGCGGTACAAATCCAAAAGATGCGATAAATGGCATCCAAGATTGGCTGGGCATATGAATGCCGTGAATACCTTCGTCGACAAAAGTAATCTTACGGTTCTCTGCACCATGCTTGTGCTCCCACAGTGCATCACGTGCTGGAATGATCGGTGTGCGAGCGAAATTGTAGCTGCGTGGCGGGGAAGTAGTGGCCCACTCGAGTGTGCGTGCATCCCATGGATCGTTACCTGCAGGTTTGCCTTTAGTCATTAGAAGAATAATATCGACCACGAATAGTAGGATTGAGAAACCAAGGATGAATGCACCGATGCTGCAGATCATATTGTAGCCCTCCCAACCGAAGCCGGAGAGGTAAGTATGTGTGCGGCGTGGCATGCCGATCAATCCGAGGAAGTGCATCGGGAAGAAAGTCACGTTCAGGCCGACCGTTGATAAGATCGCGACCCAGGTGCTGAGCTTACCTGCCCACATTTTCCCGAGGATTTTCGGTAGCCAGAAATAAAGACCACTGATGGAGGCGAGCAAGATGCCACCAATTGCCACGTAGTGGAAGTGGGCAATCACGAAGTAACTATCTTGTTGTTGTGCGTCTGCCGGTGCTGCGGAGTGCATGATCCCAGAGAATCCGCCCATCATGAACATCCAGATGAAGCCGACACTGAAAATCATCGGTGCGTCGAAGCGAACACGACCACCCCAGAGTGTGCCGATCCAGTTGAAGATTTTAACACCGGTTGGCACGGCGATGGCCATCGTCAGTAGCGAGAAGGCTGCTGTTGCAACTTTGCCCAAACCAGTGGTGAACATGTGGTGTGACCAAACAGCGAATCCGAGGAAGCCAATCACTGCGCCAGAGAATACCACGATCGAATAACCAAATAATGGCTTCTTCGAGAAAGTGGGGAGCACCTCGGAGACGATTCCCATTGCTGGGAGCACCAGGATGTAAACTTCCGGATGGCCGAAAATCCAGAACAAGTGCTGCCACAAGATAGGTTGGCCGCCTTGTGCCACTTGGAAGAAACTGGTGTCGAACACTCGGTCAAACATGAGCTGTCCTAGGGCAATGGTGATTGCCGGGAATGCGAAAACGATCAGCAGGGATACGATTAGTGTCATCCAAGTGAATACTGGCAGGCGCATCATCTTCATGCCCGGAGCACGCATATTGACAATGGTTGCGATGAAATTCATCGATGCACTCAAGGATGCGATACCTAAAATTTGCAGACCCATGATCCAGAAGTCGGTGCCAACACCAGTAAATTGGCGCTCGGTCAAGGGCGCATAGCCGAACCAACCCATACCAGGGACGAAATCGGTCATGCCAGCAGTCGGGCCAGACGCAGTGAACCAGCCGAGTTCACTAAAGGCTTGCATCAACCAACTAAAATTTAACACCAGCGCGCCAGCGACGAATGCCCAAAGGCTGAAGCTGTTAATTCGTGGGAAGGCCACGTCGCGTGCACCGATTTGTAGTGGCACAAGGAAATTGAAGAACGCGGCATTGAGTGGCATGATCGCGAGGAAAATCATGGTGGTGCCGTGCATTGTGAACAACTGATTATAGCGCTCAGCGGAGACCAAGTCATTTTCCGGCACGATTAGCTGTGCACGAATGATCAAGGCTTCAAGGCCGCCGACCAGGAGGAAGAATAACGCCATCGCACCATACATGATGCCGATCTTTTTGTGATCTACAGTCGTGAGCCAATCGATAATCACGCTCTTACTGTGGTCAGGTCGCATTAAACCGAGATTACTTTTCTCGGGTTTGAGCGCGTGATCGTGCGTTGCGGGTGTGGTAGGTTCTGTCAGCGTGCTGCTCATGGTAGTGGTCTACTTGAGGGTTTGCAGGTAAAGGGAGATTTTGTGGATTTCGTCGTCAGTAAGCAGCTCGTCGAGTTCACCGATACCGCCGCCGTTGGCTTTCCACATACGGTTGCCAGGTTTGACGGTATTGGGCTCTTTGATCCACTTGAAGAAATTCGCATACTGTTGTTCGACGTCCACTGAACCGTCTTCGGCACGATGATTGAGCCATCCTGCTGCGACGGACTGACGAGAGGCTAGCTTAGTCAAGTTTGGACCTGCTACGCCTACGGCGCGAGGGTTGCCGTTCACTGCGTGGCAAGTTGCGCATTTGCCACGAGACATAAAGAGTTGAAGGCCCTCGTTGATATCGCCTGTGAGTTTTTCTGGAGATTCATCGTTAGCTGCATACCAGTCCTCCCAAGCCATGTCGTCTGGAGCTTGGTGGCCGGTTTTGATTTCAGAGACCCATGAAGTAAAGTCGTCGTCACTGACTACGGACGCACGGAACAGCATGCGTGCATGAGAATCACCACAATACTCAGCGCACTGACCGTAGTAATAATTATGGATTTCGTCTTGCAGATACTGTGCGTAGGCGGCGCGGAGTTCTTCGTCAGAACCAGTGGCGCCAGTCTTTGCCTGCCAGTCTTCAATACTGTCGCCAGCTTGAATCCACATTCCATTTGATCGTCCGGGGATCAGATCGACCTTACCAGCGATGCGTGGGAGCCAAAATGAGTGAATAACATCTTTGGAACGCAGCTCTAGGCGAATAGCTTTACCAGCTGGGATGATTAACTCGTTGGCTGAAGTGATGCCGAGTTGCGGGTAGGCAAAGCCCCACCACCATTGGTATCCTTCGACGCGGATAGTTAAAGGTTGGTCTTCTTCGGCTGCGCTGAGGCCTTCGCCTTGATACCAAGCGCCGAGTTTACTTTCTTCAGTGACTGGAAAATCGTGAGTATACCAAATCGCACGCAGTGTCGGCACAGCGACTATTACGAGGAGTAGGATCGATGCACCAATCAGACCAATTTCGATCAGCGGGTTGCCGTGGCCTTGGACGGGTAGTGGGCGATCGTCGTCTTTGCGCTCACGAAACTTGAACATGGCGACGATGTACACCGCACCGACTAGTACGAAAATGAACAAACTCACCCAGACCGTTACCATAAAGAGGTCAAGTTGTGCCTCTGCAATCGGTCCCTTGGTGTCAAATGTTGACATGCGGGTATTCGTGTCGCAACCACCCAAGAGGGCGAGTGCGATGAGCGAGGATACGAGTGCGATGAGGCCGCGGAATGAGTGCTTCACAATTAGTGAGTGGTCAATAAGTTGGAACGAAAAACGAGAGGGTGATTCATTCAAGAATCAATGCAAATTTGATAGAGGCGCGAATGCCGGCTGACAAGATAATCTTCGTATATTATAATCAATCAGAAACCCTATTGAGCCCTATTAGAAGAGGTAATCAGGTAGATGCCTGAAACCATTGATAGAGAAAGCAATACACCAGTACACCAGTCACAGAGACGTAATACCAAATCGGGAAGGTCCAGCGTGCCCAAGCCCGATGTCTCTCGCGTTTACCTTTGATTGCAAGTGTCAGCGTCGTGAGTACCAGCGGCACGATTGCGATGGCCAACACGATATGCGTCACCAGCATAATGTAGTAAAACGTGCGCCATGCGCCTTCGCCGCCAAAGGGCGTATGCACGCCTTGCACTAGGTATTTGTGTAGCACATAAAACACTAGAAAAATGATGGAGACGCTGAACGCACTGATCATACAAGTGCGGTGCGCTTTTTCGCGGCCGGTCTTGATGCAGATGAAACCTGCAGTCAGTAGCACAGTTGCGCAGCCATTGAGGAGTGCGTTGACTGTCGGAAGTGTTTCAGTGAAGGTCATATTCATTAACGATTCGCCATTGCTCTAAGCCTAGCTTAGAGCAACCAGAGATCTAGCACCAATGGCAGAAGTAGGGCAGGCAAGTAAAAGATCGAGGCAAAGAAGAGCTTGCGAGCGGCCGTGTCGCGTTGATCGACGTTGAGGAATGCGATCGCTGGGCGCAGGTAATAGATGCCGGCCACAATGGCGATCACTCCATAGATCCATGTCGCGTAGCCCAATAGCACGGGCAGTAAAGTGCAGACGATCAGGGCTAGGCAGAAGACGAACGATTGAACTGCAACTTTGCGGCCAGTGTCGTCAGCATTCGATAGCATCACAAAGCCGCCCTGCGCGTAGTCTTTACGGTGCGTCCATGCGATCGCGAAAAAGTGCGGCATCTGCCAGAGAAACAAAATCGCAAACAAGATCCAGCCGAGCGTCGTGATCTGACCTTCCGCAGCGGCCCAGCCTATGAGTGGCGGTAGTGCGCCAGGGATCGCTCCGACTAAAGTGTTCCAAGTCGTGAAGCGCTTTAGCGGCGTATACAGTAACACATAGGAGGCGATTGTCACCGCGGTCAATGTGCCAGCCAGTAGATTCGCCCCTTTGTAGAGTAGTAAGCAGCCGAGAATGCTTAGCCCCATCCCGTAAATAAATGCGTGTATCGGTGCGATGCGTCCTGCTGGGATCGCACGGTCCTTGGTACGTACCATTTTAGCGTCGGCTTCGCGCTCCAGCCACTGATTGAGCACTGCTGCCCCACCAGCCGCCAGCGAAGTGCCGATGAGCAGGCTGAACAGCACACTGAAGTCACGTGTCGGATCAGCGGACAAATAGCCAGCCACTGCGGTGACCACTGACATGAAGCTCAAGCGCGGTTTAGTCAGCTCATAAAAGTCTTCGACGCGAGCGCGCAACGAAATCTCCGATTCTGCAGCACCGGTGAGAGGAGAGGATTCTGTAGTTTGATGACTCAACTGGTACGTCAGCGATAGAGTGGTGTGTTTGTGTGAATTGAAGCTGACTAGATAATGGGCTTCGGAACCACGGAGCGATGAGCTAGAAAAGTTAAGCCCCACGTGCTGGCAAGTAGAAAAGCACCGACGAGGTGATGAATCGTTGCGACATAAGGATTTCTTACAGTCCAGATAGTCAGGGCGCCGAGATAAACCTGCACAAAGAGAAGACCTATCACAGTCAGAATCCCGAAGATTAGAGCCTTTCGCGTGTTCGGATTTGCCCACAGCTTACTTAAATAAATTAGTAGGAAAAGCGTCACGATGACTGCACCAACACGGTGAGCGAAGTGGATGCTCACATCGAAATTCCAATAGCCGGGTAATAAGCTCCCTGGGCGGGCCATCGGGAATTGGGCGATCGCTAGACCAGCTTCCGCCTGGCGCATGATTGCTCCGATTAAAATTTGTAGAAAGATTGCGATGGTACTGGCGATTCCCCAGCGTTTTAGTGAAGCAGGTACGGGGCGAACAAATCCGCTCTGGCGCTCGATCCAAGCTCTCGAACTGCCAAGTGTCAGTGCGATCAGAATCCCGAGCACGATCATGGCGCCACAGGCGTGGATCACTGCGAAGCTTTGAGCAACCAGATTGTGCTCCGCCATTGTGTTAAGGGTATCGAAGCGCACGCGGGCTCCACCCAAAACTCCTTGCAAAACGACAACGAGCACTAACACGCGGGCTAGTTGGCGCATCCATGCACGTTCTTCCCGCAGCCATATTAGCAGCAGAAGGCCGAGGGAGAGGAAGCCTATAATCATGCCGAGCAGGCGATGGCTGTGCTCCGCAAGCATATCGGATTGAATCGTCCAATCTTGCGGGTTCAGGGAGCCATTTGACAGCGGCCAGTCCAAAAAAGCCATGCCCGCACGAATACTGGTCGTAAAGCCGCCTGCGAATAGCAGCGGCGTGATCCAGCAAAGTGCGAAGACGCAGAAAGCAAAGAGCCAAGGTTGATACTCGGCAGTGCGTTTAAATGTTAAGGCGTTCATGGTCGGGGCAGACTGTGCGCACTTCGAAGTCGGGATCAAGCGGAAGATATAGTAAATTCGGTTGCGTGGATTGGGTTATGTACGTTAGTTTTAAGCTGAATTCACTTAGTTGCTATTTGTTATAAAACCAACTCCCCAAAGGGTATTTTGTTATTTGCCGTATTCTCACATCCCGAAACACGTACCCCGCTCTGCTCCGAATTATTTAATTTGAAATCTATGTTTCAGGCAACGACACTATTCGCTTAACTTATGAACAAGACTTTATTTTTTAATACCTTAATTGATACTCTACGTAAGGAAGCATTGCATGCTGTCAAAGCCTCGCAAGATGCCGCCGAATACGCGACCAGCGAAGAATCTCGTGCAGAATCACAATGGGATACGCAAGGCCTGGAAGCGTCCTATCTTGCCGCTGGTCAGGCTGGGCAAGCGAAACAGTGGGCCGATGCAGTCGAAGAGCTTCAGTCGGAACGCGAAGATTTGCTCAAAACAAATACTGATGTCTCGCTCGGGGCATTGTTTAAGTGCGACTTCGACGGATCTGAAGAGGTGTTCTTCTTTGCTGGTGTGGCTGGTGGCCAGGTGATCTCAATGGATCATATTGAGGTTACAGTGATCACAGCGCAATCGCCGTTGGCGGGGCGTTTGCGAGGTCATAAAGTCGGCGATACCTTTGCGCTACCAAATGCTAAGTTCGGCGAGATCCTGGCGATCGAGTAAATTAGAGCCTAGTGCTTGCGGCCGCTTAGTTTGTCGTGATGTGAGGCGCACTCGCATCTTAGGTATCCGTCTTTAGTGCACTTCGCCGAGATCAGCTGTTCCGAGGCACCGCGTGTTAATCGCATGTTTGCGAATAAATCGGGCTATGGCAGGCCCTAGCTCACTAATATTATGATGTGAATCCACTCACTAGTTGATTCGATGCTCTAGGTCGCCGATCAAGTCTAGCAAGAAGGCGTTGTTTCCGCCCAGTGCCTCGGCTGCTTCGAGGGCCTCGGCGGTGTGTTTTTTTGCTTCGCGGTAAGCACCGTCGATGCCATGCAGTGCAACGTAAGTGCTCTTGTCGCTGGCGCTGTCGTTGCCAACTGGCTTGCCGAGCTCTTTGGCATTCGAAGTAGCGTCCAGTATGTCATCGACGATTTGAAAGGTCAGGCCGAGGTGGTAACCCACCGCTTCGATCTGCTGCAGCTGCTCTGCTGAGGGGCCGCAAAAACGCAACCCCATCGTTAATGCGGCAGTGAGTAGCGCGCCGGTTTTGTTTTCGTGAATGTAGCGCAGTGTTTCGGCATCGATTGGTTTACCTTCGTTGTCGATGTCTTCCATTTGTCCTCCGATCAAGTGTTCGCTGCTACTGGCGGTGGCGAGGTCGTGGACGAGTCCAATGGCGAGGCTCGGTTGTTGGGTGTAGCTCCGCGCCAGTAGCTGAAAGGCGTAGGTCAGTAGGGAGTCGCCGGCCAGCACTGCGGTGGCTTCGTCAAACTGTATGTGGCAGGAGGGGCGTCCACGACGGAGATCACTATCGTCGATTGAGGGCAGATCGTCATGAATGAGTGTGTAGGTGTGTAGGCACTCGATGGCAACTGCTGCTGCGAGTGGATCGGCTTGCGAAGGAAATAGTTCACTTGCCGCGATCACCAGCACAGGGCGAATGCGTTTGCCGCCAGCCTCCATAGAGTAGCGCACTGCTGCGTGTAACCGCTCGGGGCGGGTCGATGCGGTGGGAAGCAGTTGCTCAATACCGCGTTCCACTCGTTTTTGATAGGTTGCCAATTTTTCTTTTAATGCCTGATTCACTCAGTTACCTTGACTGAAACTAGCTATGAAGGAAAAGCCCATATTTGAAGAAGTTTTCGCCCAGCTGATCCATCAGCCGCATTTGGGCCGCAAATTATTAATTGGCAGTGCGCTGTCTTTTATACCGATCGTGAATCTCTTTGCGTTTGGTTATTTGTATCGTTTTGCCGCGCAGTTGCGGCGCACGGGCCAGCTGAGCCTGCCGGAATGGACTGATTGGGCCGGCTTGTTTGCGGATGGGTTGAAATTCGCAGTCGTGTGGTTGGCCTACTGGTTGCTGCCCTTAATTGTCGGAATGTTCATCGCGACTGGGTTCTGTGCGCTTGGGCTCGGTGCGTTGGCATACATATTCATGGCTTCGGTGTTTTTAGCCGCATCGGTGCTATTTTGCGCTGCGCTGTATCGTCTGCAGATGCGTTCCAACTACAGAGATTTGTTGGATGTGATGTTAATTGCCCGGATGAGTTACATGCAGGCTGTCGAGTTCATTCTGCCGGTGCTTGTTTTTGCTGGGATCTGTGCATTCGCTCTGCCGCTTTATGGTTTCGCCTTTTTTGCTGGATTTCTGTTGTTAGTGACTCAGACCAGCCTGTGTTACCGATCGCTTGAATCGGGAAAGTAACTTTTAAGCACCTTAATATTATGTCTGCTGCCAAAACTCCCAAAGAAGAAGGTCCCACTTTAGCTGGTATTTCCGTTTCTGCTGTCTTGCTGGCACTCGTCGGTGCCCTGTTAGGGTTTCTATACTTAGCTTCGGTGCCTCCGACATCCTTTAAATCTGTGGCAGACCTAAATGCCTATCTGGAAAAAAACCCTGAGCTGAAGTTGTTGGATGTATCTCATTTCGAAGGCCCAGTATCGAGAAGTCGCAGTTGGGAGCAAAAACGTGAGGTCTTACTGAATGGCAGTGCTACCACGGTCGAACTGACTGCGGGAGAGATCAATGCGTGGATGTCAGCTAAATTTCGTCAGCCCAGCGCAGCATCAGCAGCTGCGGATGAGACTGGTATTGTGATTCAGCCAGGGGTGCCGAACTTTTTTATCGATGCCTCTGCAGGAGTTTTTTTCAACTTGCCGACAGAGGTCTCGATCTATGGCAGCACACATGAGCGCATGATGATTGCACAAGGGCATTTTTCTGCGGGCCCAGAGGTGCAGTTTCAAATCAGTGCGCTGCGTGTGAATAATGCTGCGATCCCAGTAATTGCAGGGCTGGGTAAACAGTTGGTTCAGGTATTGTTGCAGGCCTATTCGGAGACTGATGAATTTGTCGCCTGCCAAAAAGCATGGGGAAAAGTTGAGTCTGTCGAACTGGTGGGAGACACGATGCGCTTGAAGCTTCGCTAATGAAATCGTGCACTGGTTTCCAGTTCTTGCTTTGTCTCGTTCTCGGTTTTCTGCCTCGCTTCGGTGTGGCGCAACCTAGCGAGAGCTTGGACTTTGTCGAGGGTCGCTATTTCGAGGTGGTAGGCACCGACAATCGCTCCGTGTCCTTTGTTAATACGCTTGGTGAGCATATCGTCGAACTATGTGCGAGTTACTTGCAGGTGGGCAGCCATGAATTCCCTCAGCGCATCTTCGTAGCGCTACGCCCCGAAGAGCACGTCGAGTTTGATGGTGATTATCAAATAAATACTAGGGCGAGGGGGCAGGTCAGCCTGGATTTTCGATGGGAGTCCGCGCTCAACTTGGAGACAGTATGCCGCGCGCTGACCGAGGCCTATATTGTGCGCTATGCGAATTTTAACTATGGTCCTGAGGCGAGTGAGCGCATCCGTTATTGGGTGATGTCTGCGCTCGGCTCGCAGAGTTATTTGAGCTTACGGCCTGCGCAGCAGGGCCAGTATATTCAGGAGGCGCGGCAGGCAGGATTATTAAAGATCACTTCACTACTTTCATTGGAATGGGGGGTCGGTCGCGAGGGCGAATTGTCTCCGCGGCAAGGCTATTGGGTGCTGTATGCAATGCGTCAGCGCGGTATACTGCGATCTGATATCGGTGCATTACTAGATCGAGCGGTGGCGGGGCAGGACGTGTCCGATGCACTTGAAGTGGCGATTCAACCGACCGATGTCGACCAACAACCAAGCACTTTGGATATATGGTGGCAGCGCCAGATGGTCCAGTATTTATCTCAGGATACTGAGTACTACGAGAGCCTGGATGCGTCGCGGGTGTGGATTGCAGAGTTGGCCAATTTCGATACCTATCGTGCCTCAGGTGGTGACTTGAAAACCCTTATGGGCTTGTGGGAGCAGCGTGATAATCAGAGCTTGCGCGCTATCCTTACGGCTCGCCGTGAGATTATTGCCCTACGCCTTGAGCGCGTGAACCCCGCCTATTTTAATTCTGCTCAGTCCTTAGGCGCTCTCTACGAGACCGCACTTGAATCATATCGTCGATTTGAGTTTATCCATGCTTTCACCACTTATCTCAGCGATTGGGAAGATACTAAGCGGCTGCACGATATGACAGATGAGCTGCTGGATGCACCATTGAGCGAGTAGTGGACTGCGTGGCGCAGATACGGCTTCGCACTACCGTGATCTCTCTGTCCTGCCTAGATTTTTTTGTCAGATTTAAGCGCTTCTTGGGCGGTCTTTTTTCAGATCGTTTGCCCAGGACAGGTTAAGAATTATCACTTACATCAGCAGACCAATCAGAATCTTTGCGATCAATATCATCACGATTAAGGCTACAGGATAGGCGGATACATAACTGATCACTGGTACCTGTGAATCGGTCTTCGAAGTGATAGCTCCAAGAGCCGGGGTCGATGTCATACCGCCGCAAATACCACCGAGGGCTTGGAGTGGATCCAGCTTGAAGAGCTTACGAGCCAGTGGCCATGCGAGCATGAGCGGTACGACGCTAACGAGCATGCCGAGGCCAAACAGTGTGATGCCATACTGCTCTACTGTGGCTACTAGCGAGACGCCGCCTTCAACGCCTGCATTGGCAAGGAAGAAGACTAGGCCTAGGTCTTGCAGCAGCAGACGGGTCGGGCGTGGGATATGGCCGACGATGCGGCCGACTTTACCGAAGTGCCCAAGCAAGAGTGCAACCAAGAGTGGGCCACCGGCGAGACCGAGTGTAATGGGTGTGCTCCCAGGCAGACCGATTGGAATCAAGCCAGCGACGATGCCGAGCGTCAGCCCAGCAGAGAGTGAGAGTAGGTCGGTCGAATCAGTCGCTGTGCTACGGTGGCCGATCGCTTTGGCAAAGACTTTGAGGTCTTCAGTGCGCCCGACTGTGGTGAGATTGTCGTGGGTCTCAATAAGTGTGGCCGTGTTTGGCACGAAGGTCAGTCCACCACGAGTGACACGTGTGATGACCACGCCGTAGTGCTTGAGTGGTGCAAGCTCGTGGATCGATTGACCTGCGATCTTATGGTCAGTTACGAGGAGGTTCTGGCGCTCGTTCTCCACATCTTTCAATAGTTGGCGATCACTGCGGTGGCCGAGGGTGTCGATCGCGATGGTGATTTCCTTACTGCGTCCGACTAACAGCAGGAGTTGCCCTTGGCTAAATTCATCACCGTAGCTGAGTGGCATGAGTTGGCCTTCTTTGTAGACGCGTGAGATCTGGCAGGCGTTGAGGTTGTTAATGCCAGCTTCAGCAATTTTTTTGCCGATAAAATTTTGGTTGGTCACTTCGACTAGCACCGTGACGACACGTTCATCGATATTGTCATCCGCTTCGTGCTCGGCGGCGATGGCGTCGAGGTCATGCTTCAAGAGACGTGGTAGCAACTGCACAAACAGTACGACACCGATCACGCCAAAGGGGTATGCGATCCCGTAGCCGATACTGACACCTGAGGCGGCGTCTGCTAAACTTTCTGTGGCAGCAGCGAGTGCCGGCGTGCTAGTCAATGCGCCAGCGAAGATACCAGTTGCCAAATCTACTGGTAGATCTAGAAGCTTCGCGCCTGCCCAAGTGATCGCACCGCCAATCGCGACGATGACCAGCGCCAGTTTTCCCAGCGTCGCACCTTCGCGGGCGACCGATGCGAAAAAGCGTCCACCCGCACCGATCCCAACGCAATAGACGAACAGCACAAGTCCGAGTGTGCCGATGCCGTCGGGGATGCTATAGCCGAGGTGGCCAGCGAGTAGGGCGGTAAATAGAACGCCTGAACTGCCGAGGTTGATCCCTTTGATTGAGATGTTACCGAGTAGTAACCCCGACGCAATAATCGCGAACAGCGCGATGAGCGGCTGATCGAGTAGCAGTTGATTGATAGCTTCTAGATTCATGACTAATGCGACTATTGGAATGGCTGAAATGATTCGATATAATCGCAGTGTTTTGGTATTAGCTAGCGTTGATCAGTGCTTGAAAAGCGCTTTCATCGAGTATCTGAAGTTCGAGTTTTACTGCCTTGGCATATTTTGAGCCACTGGCTTCGCCTGCGATTACGTAGTCGGTCTTTTTACTAACACTCGAGCTGGCGCGTCCGCCGACCTTTTCAATCATCGCGCTGGCTTCACTGCGGGTGAGGTTGGGCAGAGATCCTGTGAGCACGAAGATCTTACCCGCGAGTGCACTGTCGCCAGTTTCGATGCGAGCGGACTGGAAGTTGAGCCCGTAGTCACGTAGTCGATCAATCAATGTGACGTGGTCTGGCTCTGTGAACCAAGCATGTAGGCTTTGCGCCATGATCGAACCGACACCGTCGACTTCTTCGAGTTGTTCCTCTGTCGCGCTGGCGATGGCATCGAGAGATTCGAAGTGTGCTTCGAGATCTTTGGCTGATTGTTTGCCCACGTGTGGAATGCCGAGGCCGTGGATCAGTTGCCAGAGTGCGCGTGTCTTACTCGTTTCGAGCGCTGCGATGAGATTGGTCGCCGATTTTTCGGCAAACTTCTCGAGTCCAAGCAGTTGCTCGGTGTTGAGCGTATAGAGATCGGCTTGGTTCTTGGCGAGTCCGCGCGAGACGAGTTGCTCAACCACAGCCGTACCAAGGTTTTCGATGTCCATACAGGCGCGACTGGCGAAGTGCTGTAGTGCGCGTTGCTGGCGGATGGGGTCGTCCTTACTTGTGATGCGCCAGACCGCTTCGGTGGGATCGCGTTCGGCGACGATGCCGAGTGATGCTAAATGCGCACCAAAGTCGAAGGGTTGGCTGTCGGCTGGGCGCTTGCTTTCGATCACACCCAGCACTTGTGGGATGATCTCGCCAGCTTTTTGCACTAACACGGTATCACCAGGTCGAATGTCTTTGCGTTGGATCTCGTCTTCGTTGTGTAGCGTCGCGCGCGAGACGGTGGTGCCAGCAAGTTGCACTGGTTCGAGAATTGCCACGGGCGTGACGGCTCCAGTGCGGCCAATCTGGAGACTGATTTCTTTGAGTAAAGTTTCTGCGCGTTCGGCTTCGAATTTGTAGGCAATCGCCCAACGTGGGGCTTTGGAGGTGAAGCCTGCTTCATCTTGTAGGCGGAAGTCGTCGAGTTTGACGACTGCACCATCGGTAGGGTAGCTGAAATCCTGGCGGAGTGTATCCAATTCTTCAATACTAGTCCAAGCCTTTTCGATGCCGTCGGATAGCCAGATTTTTTCTAATACAGAGAAGCCCCAGCCTTTGAGCTTTTCTTGGATCTCGGCTTGATGACTGAAGTAGCGGGCAGGTTCACATGCGCCGACGCCATAGAGCACCATATCAAGTTTGCGAGCGCTCGCTTCAGCGGGATCCAGTAGTTTGATCGTGCCCGCTGCGAGGTTGCGCGGGTTGGCGTAGAGTTGTTGGTCTGCGGCTTCGCGAATTGCGTTGATGCGCTCAAATTCTTCGTGGCGCATATAGATCTCGCCGCGCACTTCGAGGATGTCGGGCGCGTTTTCAATAGTGGTAGGGAGTCCTGCAATAGGCCGGACGTTCGACGTGATGTCGTCGCCTTCGGCGCCATTGCCGCGTGAGACCGCGCGCACGAATTGGCCGTGCTCGTAAGTGAGACTGACTGCCACTCCGTCGATCTTTGGTTCGACCAAATAGTTGAGTGTCTGATCTGGGAAACGTTTTTCGAGGCGGCGGCCGAATTCGATCAACTCTTCCATACTGTAAGTGTTATCAAGGCTGAGCATCGGCACGCGGTGCGTGTAGCTTACGAAGGCCTCGAGCCGGTCGTCACCGACGGATTGTGTCGGCGAGTCGCCGAAATTAAATTCAGGGCTGGCCGCTTCGAGTGTGGCGAGTTCGGCCTTTAGCCGATCGTAGGCCTGATCGTCGATGCTCGGTGTGGCATCTTTATAGTAAAGGCGATCATGCTTGGCGATCTCGGCGCGTAGCTTGACGATGTCTTTTTGTGGGTTGGGCATGGTGCGTTCGTAGCTGAATTCTAAAGAAAGGGGACTATTGTTTGAGCGCGGCTTCGAGGCAGTAGGTCACCGAGATTCCTGTGCGATAGTTGCCTGCCAGATGGAGGCCTGGGTGATCTTGTTCGATGCGCTCCATATCTGCGAGTTGAGCTGCATAGCCTAGCTTGTATTGTGGGATGGCTTTGTCCCAGTGCTTGTGGTGCACGAAAGTGGGTTCACCTGTGATGCCGAGGAGCTGTTTTAACTCCGGTAGCACGGTTCTTTGGAGTGTTTTGGTGTCCGCGGTCGCGCACTCGGGCTGGCGCTCGCCGCCGACGAATACGGTGAGTAGTACTTCGCCTTTGGGGGCGCGTTGCGCAAAGATACTGGAGGGAAACAGCACTCCGAGGATCTTGCGACCTTCGCACTCTGGCACGAGTACACCGAAGCCGTCAATCGGGTGCGCGACGTCGGCGCGTTTAAAGCCGAGACTTAGCACTGAGACCGGCGGATAATCGATTGCATAGAGGCGGCGAAGTTCACCTTGAAGGGCGGCATTGAAGGGCAGGTGGGAAAGACGATGTGCGGGAACAGTCAGAATGAGTCGATCAAAACTATCTTCGATCGTGGTGCCGTCAGGGCTCGACCATGTGACTGTCCATTGCTCCTCAGATTGGCGTATAGAGCATATAGATACGGCGGTATGCACGGATTCGCCCAGTGCGGCGGCGAGCTTTTCGGGTAGCTCTGCCATGCCATTCTTAAATGAGATAATACGCTTACGTGGCCTGGGGCCAGTGTTGGCTCGTGCGGCTCGCATCTTGGCGATGCCGCCGCGAATGAGTCCGCCGTAATTCTGGTCGAGTGCGTGTAGTTTAGGGAAAGCGTGCGGGAGTGAGAGCTTTTCCGGATCACCGGCATAGATGCCTCCGACCAGTGGATTGATTGCGTAGCGGTAAAGCTCGTCGCCGAACCGGCGGCGCGCAAAATCAGCCACGCTTTCTTCGACCTTGGCAGAAGCAGCTTTGACGAACGGTTCTTTGAGCAGACGAAGTTTGCCGAAAAATGACCAAAGCGGAGTGGTGATCGCCGAGATCGGCCCCATGGGGACCTCGTGGGGTTTGCCGCCGCGCACAATGAAGCGTTTGTTCGCTTCTGGCAGGGCTTCGATCATTGAGGAGTTCAGTCCTGGAATGCTGTCAAGAAAGGCTTCGATTTCGAGGCTGTTGAGTAGGATTGAATTTGGCCCTTCTTCTGCCAGATAGTCGCCTTGGCGGTGGCTGCGCAGTGCTCCGCCTGGGAGGGCTGATTGCTCTAGCACGGTGCAGGATGCGCCGCGCTGTTTCAGCTGCCAAGCACGGGCCAGACCAGATATGCCGGCACCGATGATGCAGGTTTTTGCCGCTGAGTGGTGGTCGGAAGCGTTCATATCTATTTGATTCTGAGCAGGGTTTACGCGTGTGTCGAGTTTGCACCTTGTGATTTTGACGATGCATGATTCGACTTGCGGAGATGAACTATCGACAATTTGACAATCTCGAATGGAACGTTTCAAAAATGACCATTTTGCGGGCGATCGCATGTCACACGCAATTCGCAATAAGCCGCGGCAAATGCAGCCGGACATGCCGCCACTGAAAGAGAGGACCTTGAAGGCGTTACACGCGCACTATTGGCGGCGTGCTTTCTGGTATGGGAGTAAGTAGTGCTTAGAGTGAGCTCTCTTGGGGTAAACCCAGTCGCTAGGGTATTTGTAGCGAGCCGACTTAACCCGCAATCGCGGGTACATCGACGCTTACGCGTTCTTCTGGCCCGTCACGACTTCCATCAAAGCTTCGACACATTCGATCTTGGCGCTCGGTATCATACCGTGGCCGAGGTTAAAGATGAAGCCAGGGTCTTTACCTGCTTGCTCGAGCACGCGGAGTGCTTCGATACGAACGATTTCTGGAGTCGTGGTTAGAGTGACGGGATCGAGGTTACCTTGGATCGCGGTGCCGTGCTTAAGTGTGCTGCGCACGCGGTGCAAATTCATAGTCCAGTCGAGGCTGAGGACCGAAGCGCCAGTGTCAATTTGATCGGCGGCTTTGTGGCCCATACCTTTTGCATAGAGAATCACAGGTACGCGTTTTTTGAGCTCTGAAATAATGTGTCGAATCCAGCGCAGTGACCACGCTTCGTAATGCGTGGCTGGGCAAATTGCGCCCCATGAATCGAAGATTTGCAGGGCATCGGCACCTGCGTCGATCTGCATGTGCAGGTATTCGACGATCGCGCTGGTGAGCTTTTGCATGAGTGCTTCGAACTGCTCTGGCTGATCCCATGCGAGTTTCTTGATAGCAACAAAATCCTTGGCTGACCCACCTTCGACCATGTAGCAAGCAAGCGTCCAGGGGGAACCGCAGAAACCGAGCAGTGCTTTCTCGTCGCCCATTTTAGTGCGAGTGAGCTTGAGCGCTTCGGCGACGTAGTTGAGCTTCTCAGTGATTTTTGATGGGTCGAGTGCGGCAATCTTCTCTGGCGTATCGAGTAGGTAGTCCATGCCGATGCCCCCTTGGTCGCGAAAATGATAGCCTTGTCCGAGTGCTTCAGGGATCACCAAAATGTCAGAGAAGATAACTGCGGCATCGAGGGGAAAGCGTTTCAGTGGTTGCAGTGTGACTTCAGCGGCTAGTTCTGGTGTGCGCACCATCGTGACGAAGTCGTGCTTAGCCTTGAGTTCGCGATATTCTGGCAAGTAGCGGCCAGCTTGCCGCATCAGCCAGATTGGTGGGCGATCGACAGGCTGGCAATGGGCGGCGGCGAGAAAACGTTCACGAGAGTTCATAGTGGTGAAAATTAAGAATGAAAAATTAGGACGGAGCGCGACTATGCGAAGATGGCAAAGCCATTAGGAACTTTGATTAATTGCGAGCCAATCTTTTGGTTTTAAAAATACGTCGTAGAGCGTGGCTTCGGCAGAACCTGGCTCTGGATGCCAGTCGTAGTCCCAGCGCACGAGCGGGGGGAGTGACATGAGAATCGATTCGGTGCGACCTTTGGATTGTAGGCCGAAGTGAGTGCCGCGGTCATGGACGAGGTTGAACTCGACATAGCGGCCACGGCGGTAGAGTTGAAAATTACGTTCGCGCTCGGTATAGGGCGCGGCTTTGCGCTTAGCGACGATTGGCTGATACGCTGGCATAAAATGGTCGCCTACGGATTGCATAAAGGCAAAGGCTTGCTCGAAGCCACCGGTGCTGAAGTCGTCGAAAAAGATGCCGCCGATTCCGCGTGGCTCGTTACGATGCGGAAGGAAGAAGTATGTATCGCAGATGTCTTTGAATTTTGGATACAACTCATTGCCGAAAGGGGCGCAGGCGTCGCGCGCGGTTTTATGCCAGTGTACGGCGTCTTCGATGTGCCCATAGTAGGGGGTCAGATCAAATCCGCCGCCAAACCACCAGATCGGTTCACCATCTGGTGGCTCTGCATAAAAGAAGCGTACATTCATATGCGTGGTCGGCACATGCGGATTGAGTGGGTGGCAGACGACTGAGACGCCCATCGCTCGGAATGGTGCACCGGTCAAGTGTGGTCGATTAGCAGTCGCAGAGGGGGGCAGACTCGCTCCGTGGACATCGGAAAAATTGATGCCCGCCTTTTCAAACACGGCACCGCCTTCGAGCACGCGCGAGCGCCCGCCGCCACCTTCGGGGCGGTCCCAATTGTCTTCGCTAAATTGGCAGCTGCCGTCCTCATTTTCGAGAGCAGTGCCAATGCGTTCTTGGAGGTCGAGCAAGTAGTTGCGGACGATTTCTGGATCTACGGTTAACATGAAAGACAGGAACTTGTTGCAGATTTCGCCGGGGCACAAATACTTTTGAGGATGTCAGTACATCTTTTACCAGACGCGCTCGTCGCCAATTTGCCTAAATCGGTGATTATTTTTGGGTGTGGTTATATCGGCACCGCTTTGGCGGAGGTATTGTTAGCGGCTGGCGTGCGAGTCGGTGCATTGACCCGGAACGTCCAGAAAGCCACGCGCTTGCGGGAGTTGGGAGTGCACGAAGTGATTGTTGCTGATTTAGATAGTGATGCTTGGCATGGTCAGTTTACAGGGGCTTATGAGTCAGTGGTGAATTGCGTGAGCTCGGCTGGTGGCGGCATTGATGGCTATCGAAAGTCTTATCTGGAGGGACAACGTTCAATTCTGAAATGGGCAAAGGGGCGCGGCATTCAGAGTTATTTGTATACCAGTAGCACGTCAGTCTATCCGCAGGATGGGGGAGTGAGAGTCGATGAAACTGCGGATACTGCCGACGCGCCGCTGACCGGACAGGTGCTGTGTGAGTCAGAGCGGCTACTGGCGGATGCCGCTGATACCTTTGGTGCGTGGTATGTGTTGCGCCTCGCAGGTATATATGGACCGCGGCGGCACTACCTACTGGATTTATTGCGCGCAGGGGAGTCGGTGATTCCTGGAGTCGGGGACTATTTCCTGAATTTGATTCATCGCGACGATGTTGTGACAGCTATCTGCACTGCGCTAACATGTCACCCATCGTCAAAATCTGGAATTTATAATGTCTCGGATGATCAACCAGCCTCCAAAGCCGAGCTCGTTGCCTGGTTGGCCAAGCAATTGGGGCAAGTACCGCCGCTTTTTGATCCTGAGCATGTATCGCCTCGCTTGCAGCGTCGAGGCGGGCGGATGCCGAGTCGGCAGATATCAAGCTCGAAGTTTCGCGAGACGTTCAGATGGTCGCCGCAGTATGAGGATTTCCGAGCTGGCTATCGCGATCTATTGGGCATAAAAAAGGCATAAGTTCATTTAGAAACTGGAGTTGCCAGTTGCAGGCAAATTTATATTCTTATCACTTATGCCCTTAAATAAAGTTCCAGTTACCATTCTACTTAAAGATAAAAGCACTTCCGTTTATTGTATTGCGGTCAATTCGACCGTGGACGCAGCGGTTTCTGAGATGAATCGGCAACGAGTCGGTTCAATTATTGTCAAGGATGCCGAGAAAGTGGTCGGGGTTTTTACTGAACGTGATGTTTTGACGCGAATCGTAGCTGCTGGGCGTGATCCGAAGACGACTGCTGTGAGTGAGGTGATGACGGCGGACTTCCTTTCGATTACACAGGATACTTCAGTGGAAGACGCAATGCAGATGATGACCGACAAACGCGTGCGTCACTTACCGGTTTTTGATGACCAGCAGCTACTCGGACTAATTTCGATCGGCGATGTGACGCGTTGGTTGTTAAAGGTGAATGAGATGGAGGCCGAGAATCTCCGTAATTACGTCTTTGGAGAGTACCCTGGTTGATTTATTTTGGTTGAATACTTTTCCTGGAACTTCCGCAGCAACCCCTGCTGTCATTTTTTCTATTCCTAATGAAAACTGAACAATTTGCAGCGGGTGTCCGTATTTTTGCTCAAGGTGACTACAGCGAAGAGGCTTATCGTGTCGTAGATGGCAGTGTTGAGATCTCGATCAATGAGGGCCGTGTAAAGGTGATTCTCGCGACACTCGGAGTGGGAGAAATCTTTGGTGAAATGGGGATGATCGAGCGTCTCCCACGTTCTGCTACTGCTCAAGCGCTGGATAATCTGACCGTCGAAGTGATTACTGAGGAGGCATTTAATGAGTCGCTTGCTAGTGGAGGCGATATTCTTGTGCCTTATTTGACGACTATTTTTGAGCGACTTCGGGACACGAATGAGCGGCTTCGCACTGCGCACGAGCAGCTCGATACGCTACGAAGCCCGGCATTTCCTGCGAATGTGAAATCGGGTGGCCCTGTAGTGCTAAATGCCGGTAATCTTGTCATCGAACCAGACTCGGACGAGACTCGTAGGCAGTCAGCGCTAAAGAAACAGACACTCACTAGTTTTCCATTTATAATCGGGCGGCGGGCCGATCTTGCAGCTTGTGTGGATGTCTTTTCGAAGATCCGTCTGTTGATCGGCGATCGTATGCCGTTTCGAGTTTCCCGTTCGCATTGTGCGATTGAGCACGTTAAAGGGGCTTATTTTATTCAAGATCGAGGCAGTAAGCTCGGTTCGATTGTGAACGGAATTCCGATTGGTGCTGCTGCAAAGGACGATCGTGTGCGTCTGCGAACAGGCAGGAATACACTGGTGCTGGGGCCTGCAAACAGTGAGATATGTTTTATTCTGACAGTGCCTGACTTGAGTTCGTCGAGGCCTGAGGCAGATTCGTAGACTTCAGCCGCTCAATCGGCTTGACTCAACCTCTGAGCTTCGTGGACACTTCCGCCTTTTATTTCGCAGATCTTAACCCAAACAAAAGAACACTATTATGGCAGGAGTTGGTAAACTATTAAAGCAGGCCCAGAAGATGCAAAAACAGATGGAGGGCATTCAATCAAAGCTCGCTGAGCAAATTATCGAGGTGTCCAGTGGTGGCGGAGCAATCAATATTAAGATTAATGGCCAAGGAGAATTTCAGGCGTTTAAGATCGATCCTGAATTCTTGAAAGAAGATGCTGAGTTCATCGAAGAGACGTTGCTTGGCGCAGTGCAGGAAGCAGCTGCCAAAGCCAAAGAAACCAGTGAAGAAGCAATGGGCTCGGTGACAGGTGGCATGGGCGGGTTCCCTGGATTTTAAACCACCGTATTTGTGACTCCCGCCTTTGAGAAGCTCTTGCAAGAGCTAAAGCGCCTGCCAGGTCTAGGCTTTCGATCTGCCGAGCGCATTGCGATGCACTTACTAGTCGAACAGCCTGAGGCGCTGGAGGGCTTAATGGAGTCAATGGGGGAGGCCCGCATTGCGGTTCGGCGTTGCGATACCTGTGGGAATATTGCCGAAAGTCCCAAGTGTGCAATTTGTGAAGATCAGCGGCGTACTGCTGGCTCACTTTGTGTTGTCGAGCATGTGCCAGACCTAATCGCAATCGAGCGCTCTGCCGCATGGAAGGGCCAGTATCATGTGTTGCATGGCAAGCTTTCGCCGATCCATGGAGTCGGTCCGGAAGATCTCAATCTCCAGAGTTTAAAGGCACGACTTGAATCTGGTGAGGTCACGGAATTTGTCTTAGCCTTGTCAAACGACATCGAAGGGCAGGCGACCTGCCACTATATCCAAGAAGAGATCGTCGGGCAGCGTCCGATCAAGGTCACTCGAATTGGCTTCGGCCTGCCCAGCGGCGGCGGTGTGACCTACGCCGATTCAGTGACACTGCGCAGTGCGCTTGAGGGCCGCCGAGAGTATCACTAAGTCTTGAAGCGCGGGTGATGGCGTACGCACTCGAATAGCACGATCGATACGAAGATCAGCAGCATGCCAGCGAAGGCGACGCCTTTTGGGGCTGAGTTACTTAGGATCCAGTAACCGATAAAAGGAGCGAGTGTGCCGCGGAAGCCAGTGAGCGCCATATGAATGCTCATGTAGGACGATACTTTTTCGTGAGGCGCGATTTTAGTCACCCATAGACTCCAGATGATTTTGCCGCCGCCAGTGGCGAGTCCGACCAAGATCATTGCAAGCGTCAGCAGTATCATATTTTTGGTGAAAAAGAAGCAGGCAATGCCGAGCAAGAAGAAGGTATTGAGCAGGTTGCGCGTGGTAATGAAGTGTAGCTTATCGAATAGGCTACCCCATAGTTTAGTGCTTAGGATACGTGCAGCGGCTGGCACGACAACTAGCAAGAAAGCAATGGTGGTATTGTCGGCATTGATGCCGAATTTCGGGTTGGCGAGATATTCCACGCGGATCGGCATAGTGATGAGATTGCCTAACCCGAGCAGCATCCAGCTGCCCAGCAGATAACCAAAGAAACGGTCTTTCCACATCAGGCTAAAGTTTTGCCATGGATTGCCGACATGATCGGTGGAAAGCGGTACGCTGGGGATGCGGTTGGTAGCCCAGCCGCAGGCGGCTGCAGAGAGCACCATAATTACAAACAGCAGATGGTAATAATTGATCGAGCTGTCCAGCAGCCAACCGCCCAGCAGTGAGAATAATATCATACTCAACGCAGAGAGAATGAACGGTGTGGTCATGCGTTTGCCGCGCTCACGGGCAGGGTAGTTTTCCGCGTAGATTTGAATCATCAGCGGGCCTTGTTGCACGGTGGCCATTTGGCTGGTGATGATAAAAATGGTGAACAGGGTTAAGCTTTGAATGACCGTTGCGCCGACCATGAGTAGGGCGGCTAGCGAGAACATGTATGCCGAAGCCAAGCTGGGGCGAATTTGTCGTTTCGCGACGAAATAAAGTGTTAGCGGCGTGAGTAGAAAGCCAATCGGCCACGCCCCGGCGATGAACGCTTTATAAGTTTCTGGGGCGTCGAAATGACGAATCGCTATTAATAGCGCAAAAGTCGACCAGCCAGCTTCGAGTATGCCATAAAAGGGTGCACGCAACACATCGTTACGATAAGTCGCAGCGGCGCGATGGTTAAAAGCTGAGGCCTGAGGGCTGAGATTTGAGTGCTGAGACATAAGAGGAGGCGTAAATGTTATATGGAAAACATCAGACCATTAAAATTGGACATTCAAAGTTGGACGTTCCCCAACAGTGAGCTCAGAATTAAGTTGTTTCGTGCCTCAAGTCTCAACTCTTCCAATTCAGCTCTCTGCTACTTGCTCCAATCAAGCATACGCTTGAGTGGTACGTAGGCTTGTTGGCGCACGTCTTCGTCCATCTCGATTTGTGGGCTCATGTCACGTAGGCAGTCGCGTAGCTTGACGATGGTATTCATCTTCATGAATCGGCAATCGTTACAGGCGCAAGTATCTGTGGGGCCCGCGATAAAGGTCTTTTCGGGCGCTTCACGTTGCAGCCGATGGATCATGCCTGTCTCGGTGATAATGATAAATTGCTGCGCTTCGTTGTTTTGGCAAAAGCCGACCATTTTCTCGGTGCTGCAAACGATGTCGGCATTATCACGCACGGTTTCGACGCACTCGGGGTGGGCAACCACTAACGCTTCTGGGAATTTGAGTTTGAGCGCTTCGATTGCTTGTTGGGTAAAGAGCACGTGCGCGTAGCACGAGCCTGGCCAGAGTTGCATCTCGCGGCCGGTTTGCTTGGAGACCCATTGACCGAGGTTCTGATCCGGCACGAACAGGATGTCGCGATCAGTCGGTACGTTTTCGATGATCGTCTTGGCGTTGCCACTGGTGCAGATCACGTCGCAGAGCGCTTTGACGGCTGCGGAGCAATTAATGTAGGCGACCACGTAAACATTTGGATTCGCTGCTTTGTAAGCGGCCAGCTTCTCTGCGGGGCAAGAGTCGGCGAGTGAACAGCCAGCATTCATATCTGGGAGGAGCACTGCTTTGCTCGGGTTAACGACCTTCGCGGTCTCAGCCATAAAGTGCACGCCGCAGAATACGATGCAATCGGCATCCGCCTCAGCTGCACGGTAGGCGAGTCCAAGTGAGTCACCTACATAGTCTGCTACGCGCTGGATCTCATCCACCTGATAGTTATGGGCGAGGATGACGGCGTTGCGCTCCTTCTTTAGTGCAAGCACTTCTTGTTGGATCGCAGAGAGAGGCCCTTCTTCGCCGTGACGCGGATTGAAGACCATCGGTTCGTAGTTAAGAGTGAGTGTTGCCATGCGGGTCGTTGGAAAAAGCCGATGAAGATCTAGCGAAGGCGCGATTAAGTCAAGCTGTGCCTGCGATGATACGACCTGCTGACGTTGTGAGAGTGGTAGTAAGGAGTGAAAGGGGCGTCCGCACTGCTGCAGGCCAGCTTGATAAAAGCCTGAGCAAGCTCTGACGCCACGAACAGGAGCGATTCGCACTCACCTTTTAAGTCTCTTACCTCAGTCCTCAAGTCTCTGGTCTAACTTAGCGACGCACCCAGCCCGACTGCGGTGAGGATTTCGAAGGCCTTTTGGCTGTGTTCGATCAGTTTGTCGAGATTGCGTAGGGTGAGGAGCTGAAAGGTCATTTCGCTCTCGCTGACTTTTATTTCGAGGTCGAGTGGAATCAGCCTGAGTTCGAATGAGCTGCCGTCCGGCTCGTAGGTGAGATATTGCGCGATTTCGTCAATGTCTTCGATCGCGTCGATTTTTTCGTCGATATTGATCGAGCCGGGAAATTCGACGATCAGCGTCTCGCAGTGGTGCGTGAAGCAGGCGTGAAAACGCTCGTCTCCGACGATCTCGGGATTGTGCAGCGCGACGATTGCGGTGGTCAGTTGATAATTCTTCGGATCTTCAGGACTTTGATCGATCCGCACTTGTAGGTCGAAGTCGGGCGTCTTTATACAGCCGAAGCCATCTTCGCAGGTGTAGTCGAATGTGCGCCGTTTGTAGCCAAACAGGCTGCGTATGTCGGTATAGAATTGATCGATCAGTTCTTTGACATTCTCATGGCCAACTTTACGTACAAAGGCTTGCGCTGCCGCGTGGTGACCGTCGGGCAGGTGATGGCTCTTTTGATAGCCTTTCAAGCGGCGCACGCGTCCCTCAACCATGCCAACGATGCGGCTTTGGAGGGCGGGGGAGTTACAATCTGGAGTTTCGGCGTCGATGGTGAAAAGGGAAGAAGGGAATGAGAGCGGTAAAAGCGGCGGGTGGAAAGTGGAAAGTGGGCTCTCTACTAGAAATCGTCGGCTAATTTCCATTTCAGCTTAATATCCGCATCGTATTATTATCGCGGACAAGTAGTGCTTGTTTGAGCCATTGACCGCAATAGGAGTGTGGGCGACTCGCCCACATTGACCCTGTGTTGCTGCAAAGGAGGGCGAGTCGCCCTCCCTCCTTTACCCTTTTCCCACTAATCAACGAACAACCATAAAAAAGGTGGGATTGAGTCGATTACCTGCTGGGATCCGAGTTCAGATGTGGCTTCATTCTAAGTTTCTTACTTTAACCCTTTACAAGCCGCTGCAAAAGCTGTGTTTTCCCCATCTTTTCCAACTTTCTCATGCAGAAAACACGTAAATCCATCGCCAAACGCTTCAAGAAGACAGGCACCGGTAAACTCTTGCGTCGCACGCCAGGGCACCGTCACCTCCTTCGTAATAAGAGTGTCAAGCAACGTCGCCGTGCAGGTCAAAGCAAACTGGTCGCTCCCGGCCAACGCGCTAACCTCATTCGCGGATTGCCTTTCGCTTAAGTCGAAGAACGTTTGATACTAAAACTCACGCTAGTCGGGTAACATGAAAATGGGCGACCCGACAGCGACCAAATCGAGAGATTATATAAAACATGCCTAGAGCAACTAATGGTCCGGCAACCTTAAAACGCCGCAAGAAAGTTCTGAAAAAAGCCAAAGGCTATTTCGGAAATAAATCACGTCTCTTTCGCTATGCGAAGGATGCAGTCGACCACGCGGAAGTTTACGCTTACCGCGACCGTCGCAAAAAGAAGTCCGAGTTCCGTTCACTCTGGATCGTTCGTATCAATGCTGCATGCCGTGCAAATGGCATCAACTACAGTCGTTTCATCCGTGGCCTCAAGGCTGCTGAGATCGATATGGACCGTAAGCAGCTCTCCGAGCTAGCGATTCACGATGAAGTCGCTTTCAACACTTTAGTTGAAAAGGCAAAAGAAGCGAACACAGCACCTGCTGCTTAAACTTCGGACTTAACATAAGTCTTTCTTAAGGCCGTCCCGTCTCGGGGCGGCCTTTTTTATGGCTGCTGCTTATTCAGTGGGGCAATCGAAACGTGAAAAGTTGTGACGTTACGGGACAGACTGCCTGGCCAGTTCGCCGAAGCCTAGAGGTCGAAAGACGGGAGTCTGTGTTGTCGGAGTGTGGGCGACTCGCCCACATCTGTGTATCCACCGCTCTCTGTTGCCGTGTTATTCGCTATGCGGCTACATTCCGACGACACGGAGGTTGTCCCTCCCCGTTGACTCGAGCCCTAATCGCATTTGCGCGCACAAAAAAGCCCGCCGTGTTGACGGGCGGGCTTTCGAAACTGGCTTCGGAGCGCTTAGATCTTTTCGACGATCGCATCGGCAAGGCCGTAAGCGATGGCTTCCTTCGCGGTCATGTAAAAATCGCGGTCCGTGTCTTGCTGGATCTTTGCAAGCTTCTGGCCTGAGCTTTCTGCGAGGATCGCGTTGAGCTCGTCGCGCAGACGTTCCATTTCCATCGCTTGAATGTGGATGTCCACGGCTACAGCGACCATTTGGCCGGAGATGAGCGGTTGGTGGATCAATACGCGTGAGTGCGGGTAGAGGAAGCGGTTGCCCTTGTCAGCGCCGCAGAGCAGAATTGAACCCATGCTGGCGGCCATACCGGTGACGATCACTTTGATCGGTGAGCTGATCAGCTTCATGGTGTCATATACTGCCATGCCAGCTGTGATAGAGCCACCTGGAGTGTTGACGTAGAAGGTGATCTCTTTGCCCGGAGCGTCTGCTTCGAGATAGAGGAGTTTCTCGGTGATATCGCGAGCGGATTTATCCGAGACTTCGCCCCAAAGAAATACTTTACGTTCCTTGAGGAATGTTTCCTGGATTTTTGGGCCTGCGCCTTTGTCTGCGTCTTTTGTTTTTTTGTCTGCCATGAGAATTATTTGGTATCGATTAAATGTGAAAAAAGAAAAGTTGGTAAGTGACTTAGCCTTCGATCTTATCGACCCGGCGTTGGTGGCGGCCACCTTCGAAATCAGCGTCGAGCCAGATGCCGACGATCTTGAGCGCCATTGCTTCGGAAACTGGTCGGGCGCCGATGGAGATACAGTTGGCATCGTTGTGCTCTTTAGTCATCTGCGCGGACCATTCGTCCCAGCAGAGGCCGCAGCGCACGCCTTTGACCTTGTTGGCGACAATGGCTTCGCCGTTGCCGCTACCGCCGAGCACGATGCCGTAATCGGCTTTGCCTTCTGCCACCGCCTCAGCTGCAGGGCGGATGAAGTCGGGATAATCGCAGGACTCGGTCGAGTCGCAGCCACAATCGATGACTTGGTGGCCACGGTCGCGTAGAAATTGAATGATTGGCGCCTTGAGGGGAAACCCTGCGTGGTCGGTGCCGATGGAAACTGTAAGGGACGTTTTGCTCATTGGAAGCAAACAGTAAAAACGTGCTGCGACGAGGAGGGCAATACGTAATCTAATGAAATACGAATCGGTTTATTTAGCTTTAAATAAAGCGGCATCCAGAATGGACCAAAGGTGTATGATCCAGCCGAGCAGGACGACCCAGAGAGCCGCGGCTAGGAGGAATTGGACGATGGCGATAAGTAGGCGGCCTTGTACGAGCTGCCCGAGTCCCGGAATGAAGAAGCTGCAAAGTGCGGCAATGACGTTGCCTGCGGATCCTTGTTGTGTCATATCGTTGGGAATTAAGAGGATGAATCAAAATGAAAATTTGTTTTTGATCGAAGTATTCAGTGATTTCAAGCCTAGGTCTGGTCGGTTTTATTGAAATTCAGATGAAAAAAGAGTTGCTTCAGCTCCTGAAGCACCTAACTTCCGCTCTTTTTTCAAAATCCAACAGAGAATTTTTAGTATGGCAAGAGAACACGTAATGATCGAATGCACTGAGGCACGCGCCGAGGGCAAACCAGTATCCCGCTATATGACCAGCCGCGATAAAAAGCAGCAGCCAGATCGCGTTGAGAAAAAGAAGTATAACAAGTTTCTTCGTCGTCATACACTGCACCGCGAAATCAAGAACTAATCTTTTTTGGCATTTGTGCCTATTTTTGAAAACCCGCCTGAGAAGGCGGGTTTTTTTGTGCCTGTGTGTGGAGGGAAATGCTCCGTCATTTCCATTAGTTAAATCAGGATTCACTGAGTCTCTCGGTGGCAACGACGGAGCATTGCCCTTCACGGATTAAGGCCTACTTGAGGCAATGCGGGCGACGCGGAGGTCGCCCCTCCCTGGATCCCATCATTCCGCCCACAAAAAACCTCAGCTGAATCACTGAGGTTTTTGAAAGTTTATTTTTTTCTGGGCGATCGCTCGCTGCGCCAGTTCTCGCGGTGCTTTCGAATCCAGTCGAGCAGGGCACGTTCGAAACCAATGTCTTTACCCTTTTTTTCCGATTCAATCCATTTGTGACGAAGGATTTCTTCGCGCTCTGCGAGGAACTCTTGATATAAACTGGAACGCTCTGCGAAGCCTTTGGAGGGCTTTGCGTTGGTGGTTGTGGGTGACATATCTTTTTTATCCTTACTCATTACAGGCAATTTGCCTTTGGGTTGATCGCTATACTTGATACTTAATGACAAGGCTTTCGGTGGCTAGTTCAAAATTAAAACAATGGAGTTTTAACGAAAAACTATGCGTTTAATTGCTCGATGATCTGGCGGGCGACTTTGAAGAATTCCTTCGCTGCCACAGATTCGGGCTCGCTGACGACAATCGGGATGCCGTTGTCGCAGCCGATACGAATCGAGGGATCGATTGGTATTTCGCCCAAAAGTGGCGTGCCGAGACTGTTTGCAGTACTTGCGCCGCCGCCTTCACCAAATAGCTGCTGGCGTGTGCCATCTGCGTTTTCGAGGTAGCTCATGTTCTCGACTACGCCTAGATACGGCACGTTGACCTTTTCAAACATGCGCGCGCCGCGTCGAGCTACATTGGATGCCGCTGGCTGAGGCGTCGTCACGATCACTGCACCGTCGAGCGGGATGGTTTGCACTAAAGAGAGCTGTGCATCGCCAGTGCCTGGTGGCAGGTCGACGACGAGAATTTCCAATTCACCCCAATTCACGTTTTGCGCGAACTGTTGAATGGTCTTCATGATCATTGGGCCACGCCAGACGACTGGAGTGTCCTCGTCTACTAGGAATCCCATCGACATGGTGCGCACGCCGAAATTTTCCAATGGTACGATTAAGTCGTTCTCGATTTCTGGGCGTCCGCAGGCGCCGAGCATCAGAGGGATGGAAGGGCCATAAATGTCGCAGTCCATAATGCCGACGCCAGCCTTGCCGTCTGCTGCAAGCAGGCGTTGTAGTGCGCAGGCTAGATTCACGGTGACGGTGGACTTACCGACGCCGCCCTTGCCGCTGGCGACTGCGATGGCGTACTTCACCTGCTGCATGGCAGCGCTGTTAGTAGGCGTGCTACCGTTGGCTCCGCCAGTCGGACTGGGCTGATTTTTTGGCTGGGAAATTTCCATGCGGACTTTAACGTCCTGAATCCCATCGAGTGCGCCCACTACCGACTTGATGTCGGCAGCAATCTGCTCGGGGATTTTGGTATCCGCAGTGGTGATTTCGACGCTGATCAGGGCTTCGCCATCCTTTAGGTCGACGTCTCTGACGAGGCCGAAGGAGATGATGTCACGGCTAAACCCTGGGAATTTGACCGTCTTAAGAGCTGCTTTGATGCTTTCTGTGTCCACTGTATGTTTTGGTTGAAGAATTGAGCAGAGTGAAACTCTCTGGCTGCGACTCAACACGAATCGAATAAATATACGCGAAAGAGTCGATTTTGTTGAGAATACCCAGTCGGATCTCCGTTTCACTTTATTAAAAAAGCATAGCTTCTGAACTTTGCTGCGTTTCCGAATGATTTAAAATGTTTGTTGTAGTGGATTTGCGTTTGCGGTTCTTGGAAGCCTAGGACTATTTATTACATATGCGCATATTTCATTATCTTCTGCTTCTTATTGCTTCGATTTCTTTGCTGACGACTGCTGTTTCGGCTCAGGTGATTGATATTGGCGATGCTGTTCGCCAAGGTGAGGGGCGTTTGGCAATTGCAGTGGACAGCACCGATGCAGCGCTAGCAAAGTTGGCACGACGGGCGTTTGCTCTGCATGGCGGTTATACGGTGACGACCGCAGCGAAGTCGGCTTACACCTTCCAAATCGAGCGTGCTAGTGGCTCGTCGGTGACGCTTACGATTGGCTCTGGCCAGCCAGTGCAGGAACAGTTGCGCCGCGTGGTGCCGGGGCGCAATTTGCAAAACGCTACCCTTCGCGCCTGCGATCTGGCGGTTGAGGCAACTTTGCATACAAAAGGGTTCTTTGCGGGTAAGTTGGCCTTTATTGGTAAGCAGCGTGGTGTGTCCGAGGTATATACGAGTGACTTGTTGTTTAATCGTGTACGTCCGTTAACTGCGGATCGTGCGTTGGTGACTGGTCCTAGTTGGTCGCCAGATGGTACCAAGCTGCTCTACACGACTTATTATAAAACAGGTTTTCCTGATATTTATATGATTGATCTGCTGAGTGGTCGTAAGATCCCAGTGGCGACTTATAAGGGCACTAATTCTGGCGGCGAGTATAGCCCGAATGGCCGGAGTGTTGCGATGTCGCTCTCGAGTGCTGGTAACGCAGAGATTTTTGTGGCTGCATCGATCGACAGTAAGCCGCGTCGTTTGACGATAAATAAAAGCTTAGAAACGTCGCCGACATGGTCTCCAGATGGTCGCCGTTTGGCCTTTACTTCGGATGCCCGTGGAAAGCCTCAGATTTATGAGATGTCTGCCAATGGTGGGCCGATGCGTCGCATCCCGACCAATGTCAGTAGCTATTGCTCCGAGCCGACATGGAACCCGATTAAAGAGAACTTGATCGCCTTTACCGCAGCAGTGAGCGGTGGTTTTCAAATCGCGTTGTATGATTTTAAGACTCGTTCGAGCCAGATTCTGACCACCGTGTCACAGTCTGCGGTTGAACCAACTTGGATGAATGATGGTCGTCATTTGGTGTTCACACAGCGTCAAAACGGGCGAATGCGCCTGATGTTGCTGGATACTGAAACCAAAAAAGTTAGTTCGCTGCACGTGCCAGACTTTGGTGATGCGTCGTCGGCGAGCTTCGTTTATTAATAGTAGGCGACTTGCTTTAGCTGGTCGCCCGGATGGTTGATTTGGTCGCGTTTGTTGCAGTCGATCCGCCAGCTAAAGCAAGCGGACTACGACATAGAACTTGCTCGGGGTGAAGTGGCATGTTTAATTGTCGTTGTGTTTGATGGTGCTCAGTCTGTCTTTCCTCCGATTGATTGCTGGTCGGGCACCATGCGCGGCGTCTATTACGATCAACTTCCGCATTGGGTTGTTGATCGCGGTTATTATTCACTGATGTTTCGCTGCCGAGGTAGTTTACCCGATGCGGTGCTGTTACGCCTTTCTGAAATCAATCAGAATCAACAGGGGATTGTCACGCGCGATCAACAGGCATTAGAGCAACAGCGTCGCTCTTTCAAAATACTAGAAGCGTATTTGGATCGGTCGCAGGGCTTTGCTCCGTTCCATGACGATGCTGTGCGAGGCGCTTTTCATGATTATTTGCAGGAGTATGATGTGGGAGGACTCAGGTTTCAGCACTGGGTAATTATGCCGAATCACCTGCATTTGTTAACTGCCCCGCTGAATTGTGAGCGTATTGAATGTTTCAAGAGTGCGATGACGCAGTTCAAATTGCGTTCGACCCAAATGTTGAATCGAACACTTGGACGTCGGGGGGGATTTTGGCAGTCGCATCAATATGATCGTTGGGTGCGTAATGAACGTGAGTATCATCGGTGGCAGAAGTATTTTAAGGACAACCCAGTGAAGGCTGGCTTGTGTCAGCAGCCAGAGTGTTGGGTAGGTTTGCAGTAGGCGACTGGTCGTAGGCGCCTTGCTTTAGCTGGTCGCTCAGATGGTTGATAGGGTCGCGATGGTTGCAGTTGGGCAGCCAGCTAAAGCAAGCTGCCTACGTTGTAGAACAGGGACGTTGCTTTTCACGTAAAAGCTGTCCTATCTTGTCGGCATGAATTGGAAAAAAGTCCGTGAGTTTGAGGAGATCATTTATGAGAAGTGCGATGGTGTTGCGAAAGTGACGATTAATCGCCCGCATCGGCGTAACGCATTTACCCCGGATACCGTATCCGAGATGATCGAGGCTTTCACCGATGCACGTGAAGATACGTCAGTCGGTGTCGTGCTACTGACTGGATTTAATCCACAGACAGACGGTAAGTTCGCATTCTGTGCGGGCGGCGATCAAAAGATTCGTGGCCATAAAGAGGGCGGCTATATCGGCAAAGATGGTGTGCCGCGCCTGAACGTGCTCGATTTGCAGAAGCTGATCCGTTCGATGCCGAAGGTCGTGATCGCGCTGGTTGCCGGCTTTGCTGTCGGCGGCGGGCATGTGTTGCACGTGGTGTGCGATATGACGATCGCGGCGGATAATGCCGTGTTTGGTCAAACTGGACCCAAGGTCGGTAGCTTTGACGGTGGTTTCGGTTCGAGCTATTTGGCGCGTATAGTCGGCCACAAAAAGGCGCGCGAGATTTGGTATTTGTGCCGTCAATATAATGCGCAAGAGGCGCTGGATATGGGATTGGTCAATAAGGTCGTACCTTACGAGGAACTCGAAGCCGAAGGATTTGAATGGGCGCAGCAAGTAATGAATCATAGCCCACTGTCGATTCGTTGCCTCAAGTCGGCGTTCAATGCGGATGTCGATGGTCAGCAAGGCCTACAAGAATTGGCGGGTAATGCGACGATGCTCTACTATCTCACCGAAGAGGGCGAGGAAGGCCGCAAAGCATGGAACGAAAAGCGCGAGCCCAATTTCAGGAAATATCCTTGGCTACCGTAGCGGGAAAGTAGAAGCGACACTCTTGTCGCTTTTGCTGTTCAGTATTGTCCTCCTGGCATAAAGCCAGTCGCTAAGAAGAGTTGTAGCGAGCGGGTTTATCCCGCGATTTTCAGATACGTTTCAAAGTAAGCGACAAGAGTGTCGCTTCCACTACAATTGCACATCCACCGCGCTCGATGTGCGGCAAGCTTTAGCGCGAGCTGCATCGATCGTCTCGGCGCGGGCTAGGGCCACGCCCATGCGCCGCTTGCCATTGACCGCGGGCTTGCCGAACAGGCGTAGCTGTGTGTCGGGTTGGCTGAGTGCTTGTTGCAGATTGCCGAAGCTGACTTGCTCCGACTTGCCTTCGACCAGAATCACCGATGAGGCGCAGGGGCCAAATTGGCGAATGCTGGGGATCGGTAATCCCAGAATGGCGCGGGCATGCAGTGCAAATTGGGTTAAGTCCTGCGAGATCATGGTGACCATCCCCGTATCGTGCGGACGTGGGGAAACTTCGCTAAAGATGACGGTGTCGTCTTTAACGAAGAGCTCGACACCGAACAGTCCATAGCCGCCGAGGTTGCCAGTCACGGCTTCGGCCATTTGCTGAGCGCTATTGAGTGCGGCGTCGCTCATGGCCTGCGGTTGCCAGGATTCGCGATAGTCGCCATCGACTTGAATGTGGCCGATCGGCGCGCAAAAGCTGGTGCCATCGACGTGACGCACGGTAAGTAGGGTGATCTCGTAGTCGAAATCGACAAATCCTTCGACGATGACCTTACCCTTGCCGGCGCGGCCGCCTTCTTGGGCGTAATTCCAGGAGGCTTCGATGTCGGCTTCTGTTTTCACGACGCTCTGACCTTTGCCGGAAGAGCTCATGATGGGCTTGATCACGCAGGGCATGCCAATTGCGTGAATCGCAGCGGTGAAGTCTTCCAACGTGTCGGCGAATTGATACGGCGAAGTGAGTAGCCCCAGCTCTTCGGCTGCGAGGCGGCGAATGCCTTCGCGGTTCATCGTTAGTTGGGTGGCGCGAGCTGTGGGGATGATGGTGGCGATGCCGTCCCGTTCAATCGCAGCGAGTGTATCAGTGGCGATGGCTTCGACTTCGGGTACCACGAAGTCGGGATTCTCTGCTTCGATCACAGCGCGGAGGGCGTCGCCGTCGAGCATGGAGATAACATGTGAGCGGTCGGCCACTTGCATGGCTGGTGCGTCGGCATACGCATCGACGGCGATGACTTCCACGCCGTAGCGTTGTAATTCGAGGGCGACTTCTTTACCCAGTTCGCCTGAGCCGCAAAGCAGCACTTTTATTGCCGTAGATGTAAAAGGTGTGCCGATGGTAGACATGTCGCGAGTTAATGGCAGTTAAGGTTCGGCTTCAACTCAAACTTGCAAATACCCGCAGTCCGTTTCATTTTGTAGTTCTTCTTTTGTTGCACGGCTTTTTTATCGTGACTTTAAGCGTCATTCTTGCCGGCTACAGCTGGAGAATCTGTTAATTTAAACTTCTGTTATTATGACTATTGGACTGATTTTTTTGAGTGTGTTGGCTGTGTGCGTTGTGGTCGTGGCATTGTGGGTGATGGGGATTTACAATGGTCTGGTGACCTTACGAAATCGCTTTAAGAATGCGTTTGCGCAGATCGATGTGCAGCTGAAACGCCGCTATGATTTGATTCCGAATCTAGTCGAGACCGCCAAGGGCTACCTCTCGCATGAGCGCGAGACGCTGGAGGCGGTAATTACTGCGCGCAATGGTGCGGCTTCTGCTGGCCAGGCAGCGGCGAGCGATCCGAGCAATCCAGACGCGATCAAACAGTTGATGGGGGCCGAGACCGCGCTGACCGGTGCAATGGGTAAATTCTTTGCGCTGTCGGAGGCGTATCCAGATTTGAAGGCCAATCAAAACATGATGCAACTCACGGAGGAGCTGACTTCGACGGAGAACAAGGTCTCGTTTGCACGTCAGGCCTACAATGACTCGGTGATGACATATAATACCAAGCGCGAAGTGTTTCCTGCCGTATTATTTTCTGGAGTCCTAGGGTTTCGCGAAGCGCAGCTGTTTGAGATTACCGATGAGCGCGAGCGCGAGGCGGTCAAGGTCAGCTTTTAGCGACGCCCAGTTCTAAAAATGGATTTTTTTGAAGCCCAAGAATTGGCTCGTAAGCGCACCCGCCTGATGGTGGTGCTGTTTGCGATGGCAGTGCTGAGTATCGCTGCTGCGTTGTATGGCGTCGTGGTGTATGTGACGGGCGCGGGCTTCCTTGATGCGGAAGGCGCGGTGCGACAGCCGATGCAGTTGTGGCAGCCGAATCTATTTTTTGGCACCTTGGCGGCAGTGGTCGTATTAGTCACTGCTTGCTCGCTGTTTAAAGTGGGGCAACTGCGTTCGGGTGGCGGTTATGTGGCACGTTCCATGGGGGGGCGTGAGATCGAGCATACGACACAGGATGCCGATGAGCGCATGTTGATGAACATCGTCGAAGAGATGTCGATCGCCTCTGGGGTGCCGATGCCTGAGGTCTATTTGTTACCAGAAGATGGTATCAATGCCTTTGCCGCCGGGTTTAGTCCTGCAGATGCGGTAGTGGCGGTGACGCGTGGTTGTGTGCGCACCTTGAATCGTGATGAATTGCAGGGCGTGGTCGCGCACGAATTTAGCCATATCTTGAATGGGGATATGCGCATGAATATCCGCCTGATGGGAGTGCTGTTTGGCATCATGGCGATTGCAGTGCTCGGGCAACTTGTTTTCAGAGGTACCGCGCAGGCCAATTTCTTGGGTGGCGGCCGACGTCGCAGCAAAGAGGGTGGCGGCGCGTTGATCGTGATTATGGTGATCGGCATCTCGGTGATGGCGATTGGCTATATCGGCGTGTTTTTCGGACGTATGATCCAGAGTGCGATTTCGCGTCAGCGGGAGTATTTGGCGGATGCCGCGGCGGTACAGTTTACTCGTAATCCGGAGGGGATCGGCGGCGCTTTGAAGAAGATTGGTGGGGCACCGTTGCATGGCGCGGTGGCGAACGCGCACTCGCAGGAGGCCGCGCATTTCTTTTTTGCCAGCGCGCTTAAGTCAAAAAGCGTCAGTCTATTTGCGACCCACCCGCCGTTGGAGCAGCGAATCGCAGCGATTGAGCCGAATTGGGATGGCAAATTCGTCAGTGGCGAGCGCCGACAGTCAGCGCGTCGATCCACTTCGAAAAAGCCAGAGGCGACGCCACCGCCATTGCAGGCGCACGATTTTATCAACTCAATCGGGCAAGTCAGTGCTGCGGCAATTCTGAGCGCGCAGGAAATACATGGCCAGATCGGTATCGATCTAGATCGCTTACACCAGAGCCGCGAGGCTGCTGGTGCGGTGTTGATCGGCTTGCAGATTTCGGCCAGCGCGGTCGACGATGATGCGGCTCAATTACTGACGGCAAAGAAGCGCCTAGATGGAGCGGTGTATCGCGAGACCGTGGAGTGGTTGCCACGGCTACGTGCGCTTAATTTGAATCAACGCTTTGCCTTGTTCGACGCGGCCTTACCGATGGCGCTGGGGCGAGATCTTGAAGCCTTCGTGCCAATGTCAGAATTGATTCATGATCTAGCGCACAGTGATGGCTCGATTGAATTGGAAGAACTCGCACTGTTACGTGGCGTCGCTGGCTATTTGCAAGGTCGTCGCCAGCCTAGGCGCAAAGTAAAGCCGCTTAGCCCTGTAAAAATTGAAATGCCGCTCTGTGTGCTGCTCTCGGCGATTACTTATACTGCGGCCGTTGAGCCTGCTGCGCGCGAGTCTGCTTTTCAGCAAGGCGCGCGCAAATGCAACCGCTACATGTTGAAGGAATCAATTCTATTGCCCGAAGAGACGATTACTTTCGAAGCCTTGGAGGTCGCACTAGATTTATTTATGCACTTACCGTTGCCACAAAAAAAAGTTATTTTTGAAGGTGCCTTGGCAGTTGTGTTGGCCGATGGCAAAGTCGCGCAAGACGAACTAAGCTTGGTCAGAGTTATCGCTATCAGCCTGGGCTTACCAATGCCACCGCTGATCAGCGAGTGACATTCAACGTTACAGCGGCGCTCTCCATTTGCCGTGTTCCTTGATCAAATCGATTAGGCGGTCGAGGGCTTCTTCGGCGGGCACGTTATACTTCACGCATTGTTTGCCGACGTAGAGATTAATTTTGGCGGGGGCGCCACCGACATAGCCGAAGTCAGCATCAGCCATTTCGCCAGGGCCATTAACGATGCAGCCCATGATCGCGATGGTAACACCTTTGAGGTGGTCGGTCCGTGCGCGAATGGTTTGGGTGACACTTTGTAAATCAAACAAGGTGCGCCCGCAGCTCGGGCAGGCGACGAATTCGGTTTTGGTGATGCGTGCGCGTGCGCCTTGTAAAATATTATAAGCGAGCGTGGTGGCTTTTTCGAGGAGTGGTTCGGTCTCGATGCTGATCGCGTCGCCGATACCATCGCAGAGCAGAGCGCCGCTGAGAATGCTGCTTTCGAGTAGGCGATCTGAAAAGTAGTCTTTCGGCGCAAGCGTGTTGGTGAGGGTATTGCGTATCCAGATCGGTGCGTCCGGCACGAAGGCTTGGGCGGCTTCGGCAAGGGCACGGTAGCTGCCGACGGGGTGGTTGGGCGATTCTGATGCAGAGCCCGAGCAAGTTCGAACGCCACTGGTTAGAATGAGACGCTCGCTGCCCATCGGTGCGAGTTGTGCGCCGATCTCCTCGCGCAGGGCGTCGGCTTGGCAGTCTATGGCGCAGTTAAAGCCTTTTTGGCGGCAAAACTGTAGCAGGTTGGTTGCGTAGTAGGCGTCTTCTTTCTCGATGTGTTGCAAGAGGGTGATGCCGGCGAGGCCGTCTGCAGGCCATTCGAATGCTTCGAGATCAGTGAGGTCGACTGCGTCCGACAGTTCGAGTACGAAGGCTTGCACCACGCTGTGGAGGGCTTCGTGGAGTCCAGTAAATGCGGCGAGGTCATCGTTGCCATTGATTGCAACTTGGAGGCCTTCGAGCTTACTTTCTTTGAGCGAGCTCTGGGTGCGGCAAACGTCTTGGATGATTTCGCTCGTTGCGCTGATCGGGTGCTGTGTTTTGACGATCACGGCGGGGACGACGTCGCCGCCGATGCTACATTTCGGGCCGAGCTCAATGACGCGGGCGCTGCGGCGATTAAAGTCGAACGGGTTAATGCTGTCTTTGGTTTCGGCCGAAAGTGGTAGCTCCGCCTGCTGGTCCCAGAGCGCCATTGCTTTGTCGGCGAGGTCGCGGGCAACGGGCACTTCGTAGATGGGATCTTCGGTAAGTGAGACGCGAATGGTATCGCCCAGTCCATCGTTGAGCAGTGCGCCAATCCCAATCGCGCTTTTGACGCGGGCATCTTCGCCGTCGCCAGCTTCGGTCACGCCGAGGTGTAGCGGATAGTTCATGCCTTCTTCGGCCATACGTGCCGCGGTCAGACGGTAAGCCTCGATCATGACTTTGGGATTACTCGCTTTCATCGACAGGCAAATGTCGTGATAGTTGTGACTCTCGGCGATACGGATAAATTCGAGTGCGCTTTCGACCATGCCGAGTGGTGAGTCACCGTAGCGATTCATCAGTCGGTCAGAGAGGGAACCGTGGTTGGTGCCGATGCGCATGGCGCGGCCAAGCTCTTTGCAGCGCAGAACGATCGGCGAGAACGCTTGGTGCAGGCGCTCGAGTTCTTCGGCATAGGCGGCGTCGGTATATTCGAGGACGGCGAACTTCTTTTTGTCGGCGTAATTGCCTGGGTTGATGCGGACTTTTTCAACATGTAGCGCGGCCTCCATTGCGGCGGTCGGCAGGAAGTGGATGTCGGCGACCAGTGGCACGTCGCACTTAGCGGCACGAAGCTTCTTGGAGATTTCGCCGAGGGCTCTGGCCGCGGCTTTATTGGGTGCTGTGATACGGACGATCTCGCAGCCTGCTTCAGCCAAGGCGAGCGTTTGCGCCACGGTGGCGTCGACGTCTTGCGTATTAGTGGTCGTCATCGATTGAATGCGAATCGGGTGGTTGCCGCCGATAGCGACATTGCCGATGTGGATGACACGTGAATCGCGACGCTTCGCCTGGAAGCGCGATGCGCAGTAATCGAGATTTGAGAGAGCTGTCATGCGAGTGTTGGGAGTGAAAAGAATTAACCGCAGAGGACGCAGAGAACGCGGAGCTTAGAATGATGTGGCTCAGGGATTATGAATTCTAGTCTTTGTGATTATAGACGACTCGTTTGATGCCGTCTTTCATTTTTGTGACATTGAAATTCAGTAAGTAGCCAAGCGTGCAACCTGATAGTTTTAAATAGGTAATCAGTTGGGCTGTATGGATGTTATTAAGTTGATCGACGACTTTTAGCTCTAAGATGATTTGGTTTTCGACAAGAATATCGAGGCGGTAGCCTTCGTCTAACTCCAAGCCTTTATAGGTGATCGGCTGTTTCTTTTGGCGAATACCCTGAATGCCTCGCAAAGATAGTTCGTGGTCGAGGCAACGTTCGTATGTGCTTTCCAGTAGTCCGGGCCCGAGCTCGGTATGCACATCGATTGCAGCACCTAATACTTGTTCGCTTAAGTTACTCATTGATTTGCTCAGCGTTCTCTGCGGTTAGTTCTTCTTTGCTGATGTCTTTGACTTGGACGGGTGCTGCCGAAGCAGGCGCAGCTTCAGGCTCTTCGCCTTGGCCGATGCCGATGTCTTGGCCGACGCGCTTGACGTCGAAGAACGAGACATAAACCACAAAGGAGAGTAGCATGACGATGCAGGCGGTATACGCACCTTCCATTATTCTACGAGGCAGCGGACGGCCGGTGATTTTTGAGATCGTGGCAAATAGCATGTGGCCGCCATCCAGCACAGGGATTGGTAGCACGTTGAAGATCGCGAGATTGACGTTGATCAATGCGAGGAACCAAACGAGGTCGATCCAGCCATAGCGGGCCATCGTAGTGAGACCGTGTACGATACCGACGGGGCCGCTCATGTTGCGCACTTTGACGTCTGATTTCTGGCTGACGAGCGCGACGAGTGTCATCTTCATCGTGTTGGCCATGATGGTGATCTGCTCGAATGGATTGCGGTGCACTCGCTCGGTTTGCGCTTCGTAGTAGTAGGCGAATCCAAAACGTAGTGACTCTTCACCAGGCGCAATCCCAGGTTCGATCGGCAGGATGACTTCTTGACCTTCACGGAGGAGGGTGACCTCGATGCTGCCGCCTGGATGGTTTTTCAGATAAACGCTCAGAAAGGCTGCGGAGGTAATCGGCTCGCCATTGAGGGCAATAGGTTGGTCGCCAGGCAACATGCCTGCTTCAAACGCGGGCATATTCTCTTGCACCATGCTGACGACGAGATCGGTACCAGGTTGCACGCCGAGGGTGCGGATGTCTTCGGAGGTGACGAGCACCGGGTGAGCAGTGAGGGTGAGCTCTTTATCACCACGCAGAACAGTGACTTCGGTGGTGGGGATGCCTGCGTCGTTGCGACCAGTGCCGGTCATCACCGCATTTTGTAGCTGCATCCAATCGCCAATCCGTTCGTCATCGACTTCAAGAATGGTGTCGCCTGTGAGAAGGCCTGCTTCGAAGGCTGGACCAGGCACGATTTCGCCGGCGGAATTGACGATTTGCTCCGGGGCGACGTCGACTACGGTGGTTTTAACAATGTCGCGACCGACACCCCAAAGGATGAGGGACAGGCAGAATGCCAAGATGATGTTAAACACAGCGCCCATCACGGCGACGATCATCTTATCGGCATAAGAGATCGGTGGGAGGTCTTCGGACTCGTCTTCTTCGCCGCCTTCGAGTCGGCCCATATCTGCGAGCTGTGGCAGCGAGACATAGCCGCCGAGCGGCAGCAGTGAGATGCGGAAGTCGGTGCCGCGCCATTTCCAGCCGAAGAGGCGCGGGCCGAAGCCGATTGAAAAGCGGTCGGCGATCAAGCCGCGCTTTTTAGCAGCGATAAAGTGGCCGAGCTCGTGGATGAAAATACAGAAGCTCAGCGCGAGCAGTGCAATGGCGATATAAAAGATATTGAGAAGCATGGCGGAGATGAGAGACCTGAGGGCTGAAACTTGAGATCGGGGACCCGAGGTGGGAGAATTGAGAGCCGAAAAGTTGAGGTTCGAAGGCTGGGACGAGTTACTGTGATTTAAAGTCGCGGGCGATTTGTCGTGCGCGGTGATCGATCGCTAGCAGTGCGTCGAGGTCGGCGGCGGAGGCAGGGTTGATGTTACTGAGTGTATGCTCAATCACGCGCGGGATGTCGAGATACGCGAGTTCGTGGGCGAGGAAGCGCTCGACCGCGATTTCGTTGGCCGCATTAAAAATCGCGGGGCCGCTGCCGCTGGTGCGCATGGCATCGTAGGCGAGTTGCAGGCAAGGGAAGCGCTCTATGTCCGGTGCTTTGAAATCAAGTTGAAAAGTCTGACTGAAATCCATGGTGGCATCCACCCCCGGCGCGCGGTCGGGGTAGAGCAGGCAGTGCTGGATGGCAAAGGTCATGGAAGGCGGGCTGAGCTGTGCAAGGATCGAGCCGTCGATAAATTGCGCGAACGAGTGCACGATACTCTGTGGGTGAATGACCACTTCGAGGCGATCTGGTTCCAAGCCGAAGAGCCAATGTGCTTCGATCAGTTCGAGGCCTTTGTTAGCCATCGTTGCGGAATCGACCGTAATTTTCGGCCCCATCGACCAGTTGGGATGCTGGGTGGCATCAGCGGGTGTGACGCTGGCGAGTCGCTCAATGGGTGCGTCGCGAAATTGTCCGCCAGATGCGGTCAGGATGAGCTTGTCGAGATGTTGCTGTGGGTGGCCCTCGATGCATTGAAAGATGGCGTTGTGCTCGCTGTCGGATGGAAGTAGGCGCACGCCTTTGCGCTTGGCTGCTTCGATCACGAAGGCTCCACCGAGGACGAGCAGCTCTTTGTTGGCGAGCGCAATGTCCTTGCCTGCTTCGATGGCTGCCAAGGTCGGCTTGAGCCCACAGGCTCCAACCACGGCGACCAGTACGATGTCGGCTTCGGCTAAGGTCGAGATTTCGAGTAAGCCAGCATCACCGCAACCGAGTTGAGTGTTGGCGGGAAAGTTGTTGGCTGCGTTGGCTTCGGCGTAGGCCGCTTCGCTGGAGAGCGTGGCGTGCGGAACGTTGAATTCATGACAAATCGCGGCGAGCGCGGCGTGGTTGGAGTGCGCGGCGACGCCGATTAGTTCAAGTCGATCTGCATGTTCGCGCAAGACGCGTAGGGTACTACCACCGATTGAACCAGTCGCACCGAGTAGGACGACTTTTTTCTTCGCGGTTTCGGCCATCTAGAAGATGAAGTATTTGAACATCAAATACCCGAGCGGTGCGGTAAGTAGCAGGCTGTCTGTGAGATCAAAAATACCACCAATGCCGGGAATGATAGTGCCGGAGTCTTTGACATCGGCTTGACGTTTGAAGGCGGACTCGACGAGGTCGGACGCGATCGAAGCAATGCCGATAGGGATCGCCATTAGTGCCGATCGCCACCAAGTGAAATCTTCGGGGGCATAGGCATTAAAGATGCCAAGAATGAAGAGGCCGATGAGCATGGCAAAGACAATGCCGCCGGCTGCGCCTTCGAAGGTCTTTTTCGGGCTGATCACCGAGAGAGGCGTTTTGCCGATTTTCATACCGACTAGAAGGCCGCCGACATCAGTGCATTTGGCCACCGCAACGATCCAGATCGTGAGAAAAATACTGGTGCCATCGGTGAAACCGTGAAACTCCGCCATTTTCACGACTTTTACAAAAAAGTGGAGCATGAAAGGCACGTAGAGGAGCCCGAAAAGCGTCGGCATGAAGCTGCGTAGGCGGCCTGCTTGTAGATCTTTAATAATGATCGTCAGCGCGAGTGCCAAAAAGCAGAGAATAAAGATATCGGTGCCGGCATCGACTCCGCCAAGATAGTAGGAGCCTAAAATGATGATGGGGCCGCAAGCAAGTCCGAGCGACTTGATCGGCTTGAGCCCCATTTTATCGAACAGTTGATAGAGCTCAAGTTGAGTGAAAAACGCCAGAATTGCGAGTAGCCAGACGCCTGCGGCGATGCCTGAAATGAGTAGCGAGACTGTGACGATCAACCAGAGGATCGTGAAGCTGAAGATACGTTGCTTCATAATGAAATAGTGAGAGTGGAAGTGAGAGTGAGGGTGAAAGTGAGAGTGACGAAGCGCGAGTAGATGGTCTGTGAGGTCTGCCGAGCTGGCCCCGCAGGGGTGACTGAACTGGGTGCCCTTTGGTCTAGTGAAGGAATAAATTGAAAATTAGCTGACTTGCAATTGTTCGGCAGTTTTACCGTAACGGCGTTCGCGGGATGCGTAGTCAGCGAGTGCGGCTTTAAAATGTGATTCGTCGAAGTCTGGCCATAGCACGGAAGTGAAGTAGATCTCGGCGTAGGCGGCTTGCAACAGTAAGAAGTTGCTTAGCCGTGCTTCACCTGAAGTGCGGATGACTAGATCGGGATCAGGCAGGTCGTTGGTGTAAAGATAGGGGCGCAAGCTGTCGTAGTCGAGCGTGTTGGGATCGATGCTGCCGGCTTGTGCGGCTTGCGCGATGGCTTTGACGGCGTCGACCACTTCAGTGCGTGCGCCATAGTTGAGTGCGAGTGCGAGAGTGTGCTCGGTAAATTGTGCGGTGGCGGCTTCGGACTTGCGCAGTCGGTGTTGAATGTACTCAGGGAGTTCTTTATATCGGCCGACCACGCGTAGGCGGATTTTCCGCTTAATCAGTACGGGTAGTTGATCGACAAGAAACCGATCCAGCAGACTCATGAGCGCATCGACTTCGACTTTGGGGCGGTTCCAATTTTCGACACTAAAGGCATACAGGGTGATGATCTCGACGCCGTTTTCCTGTGCGGCTTTGAGCGTGCGCTTAACCGCCTCTGCGCCGCGCCGATGGCCTTCGATGCGGGGTAGGCCACGTTCTTTGGCCCAACGACCATTGCCATCCATGATGATGGCGACATGCTTGGGGGGGCGACCCTTAGGACTTTGAGTGGAATTCACGGTGATGACTGTGAGGAAAATGTAAGGCGGGGCACTGTGTGGTTGTTTGGGTAAGTCTGATTTGAATGGTTTGATAAAAAAGCTCTGCTCGCTCGGGTGCAAGGGTAGAGCGTCCAGAGAGGTGCGTTGTGGAGCTTTTTTTAGTGCCGAGATTGCTAAGGTTGAGATTTCTTGGTTCGCACCTTCGGTGGATGATCGATCCACTTTAGCGATGCCTGTGGACACGGTTGAGGCTGAGTGCGCTGTGCGCACGTTAAAAGGTAGGGAAGTGGTAAGGTGGGAAAGTTACAGGTTTTACGTTCGCACCTTCATACCTTCCCACATTTTCACCTCTGACTTTGTCAGATTTTATATTTGATAGTCCGAATCCGCGTTGGATTCGTGGAGTCCACATTCGCGCTTGAGGCCACCAAAACGAGTCTCTTCGGCACTCATGCCTTCACCGAGTTTGCGGGTGCTGTGCCAGTCACCTATCGATACATAACCTTCATCCCAGAGTGGGTGATAAGGCAGGTTGTTTTTGGTCAGGTAAGTGTAGATGTCGCGCTCGTTCCAATCAACGATCGGATACACCTTCATGATTTTGTTTTGCTGCTCGGCGACGGTGCGTTTCTCGCGCGAAGACGATTGGTGCCTACGTAGCCCCGAGAGCCATGCAGTCGCGCCGAGTTCTTGAACAGCGCGGTTCATTGGCTCGACCTTGTTGATGCGATTGTATTGGCCGAGGCCTTCGACGCCTTGTTCCCAGAGCTTGCCATGCACTGCTTCTTGGTGAGCCGCAGATTGACGCGGAAAGTAGGTCTTCAGGTTTAAAGTCAGTCGTTCGGTCAATGCCTCTGCAAACTGGTAGGTTTCGGGAAACAGGTAGCCAGTGTCGATGAAAATGACCGGAATATCAGGGATCTGGGTGGTGACGAGGTGCAGCATGACCGCGCTTTGGATGCCAAAGCTAGTGCTGAGAACCAGCTTGTCACCATATTGTTCATGCGCCCATCGCACGCGATCAACAGCGGAGGCATTTTCCAAATCCGACTGTGTGAGGCGTTGAGTTTTAACTGTCTGTGCGTCATCCATTGACACTTTATCTTTAGTTCTTGACTAATAAAGTCAAGATATAGCCGTGCTTTATTTTGCAGTCCGATGTCTGGTCGATTAAAAAGACGCTGGCTGTGTCTCTGCTGAGATACAAAAAAGGCGGACATTGCTGTCCGCCTTTTCGATCAAATGTTCTTCGCGCGTTGTTATTCAGGCTTCTTGAAGCGGCGTGCTGGCTTCTTCACTGGAGTGAAGTCTTTGTTGCCGCCGCCGTTGCCTTGATAACCTCCGCCGCCGCTATTGCCGCCGCCTTGATAGCCACCACTACTAGGTGCGCCTTCGCCGCCAGCGCTGTGGCCGCCAAATTTGCTCTTGGTTTTAAATGGGCGCTTAGGACGTTCGCCGCCTTGGTAGCCGCCACCGCCACCGCGGCTGTCGTTGCTGCGGTTGTCGTTGCCACGGTTGCCTTGATAGCCACCGCCTCCGCCGCCACCGCGGTTGTCGTTGCTGCGGTTGTCGTTGCCACGGTTGCCGCGATAGCCACCGCCGCCGCCGCGATTGCCGCCGCGGTAGCCACCACCACCTCCGCCACCGCGTTTGCCACCTGAGCGGTTGGGTGTCTCAGAGTAGGGCTCGGTGTCTTCGGCGATTTTTTCGCCGAGGGAACTGTCGTCCTTATGCAATAGGTTAAAGAGTGCGCTGGCGATGTCGGTCGGTGTGTGGCCAGCGTCGAGCAAGCGATCGACCAGTGCGTCGTGGCGCTTGAAATTGCCTGCTTCGAGGAGGCTCTTTACTTGCGTAAAGACCTTGTCGGCTTTGCGACCTTCCACATCTTCCATAGTTGGAATCTGCATACGACGCACGACTTGGCGTGTGTAGCGCTCGATCGCTTCGAGCCGGTAGATGTCGCGTCCGTAAACAAATGTGACGGATTTACCGGAACGTCCAGCCCGGCCTGTGCGACCGATACGGTGCACGTAGTCTTCCGGGTCGTGCGGTAGGTCGTAGTTAAACACAATATCGACATCGTCGATGTCGAGGCCACGTGCCGCGACGTCGGTCGCGACCAATAGTTCGACTGAGCCATCCTTGAAACGCTTAATCACGCGCTCGCGGTTGCCTTGCGTGATGTCGCCGTGGATGCGGTCAGCTACGTAGCCGCGTGCGGCCAATGCTTCAGTCGCATCTTCGACCATTTGCTTGGTGTTACAGAAGACGATGCCGCGTGGCTTGGTTTCGAGGTCGAGAATACGGCATAGCACTTCGATTTTCGAGCGATTGCGCACTTCGTAATAAGTCTGCTCGATCGTATCAACGGTCAGCG
>JAFMHF010000118.1 GCA_017854655.1 Puniceicoccaceae bacterium
GGCTTCGGTAGGGATTCCAGCCATGCACTTAGTGCGGGGTGGGGCTGTGCAAAGTCTTCACTGTAACGTGCCTCTCTGAATGTAGCTTCTTGATGGATCGACAATGCCACCTGATCGCCCAGCTCGCGACGAAATCCTTCGATGCGTTGATCGGAATAGGGAGTCAAATTGCCGAGGCAAGCGAAGCTTCGATAGCCGGCCTGCGCAAATGCGCGCGCCGCCTCAGCACCGACTTGCCAATCGTCGACATCGATACTGGTGACTCCTGGGTAGTACTCGTCGGTATCGGCAATGACGGTGGGTAGTCGTAATTCCAGCAGTGCCTCGGTTACATCAGGTAGCCATTCGGTGATCAGTGCGCTGGGCTTTAGTTCAGTTAACAGATCGCGCAGTTCATCAATCGGGCGGTGAATACTAACAATCCGAAAGTCATGCTGGCGACGAACAAATGGGATCAACGACGGCGTTAAGCGCCGCAGAAATACCTCCGTCATCACAATCGCTATTTGTTTTGCCATGCGTTTGCTTAAATACCAGCACATCGCGCATATCAACAGAATATATACGCAATATACGGTTTAAGCGGTCCATCTTTTACGCTATACTGCGCGCTTTATTATTACACATTCAAAGTAAAAACCGACAAAACCATGCACTATTTCGACTGCGACAAAATTCAATTTGAGGGCACATCTTCTAAGAACCCCTTGGCGTTTAAACATTATAACCCGAGCGAACTCGTTGACGGCAAGTCGATGAAGGATCACTTACGCTTCGCGGCTCCATATTGGCACGTGATGCGTAATGAGTTGGCCGACCCCTTCGGTGGTGGCACTGCGCAAATGCCTTGGGATGACGGCAGCAATTCGGTGGATAACGCCCTTGCACGCGTCGATGTTTTCTTTGAATTCCTCGATAAGATAGGCATCGATTACTACTGCTGGCACGATCGCGACATCGCACCGGAACTGAACGACCTGGCTGCTTCGAATGCTGCGCTCGACGCAGTGGTTGCCAAACTAAAGATGAAGCAAAAAGAAACAGGCGTGCAACTTCTCTGGGGCACCGCTTGTCTTTTCTCACACCCTCGCTACTCGCAAGGCGGTGCGACCTCACCGAACGCACAAGTGTATGCCTATGCAGCTGCGCAGGTGAAGAAGGCACTCGAATGCACCAATGAGCTCGACGGCCTCGGTTACACCTTCTGGGGTGGACGTGAAGGCTACTCCACATTGCTCAATACCAACATGAAGCGTGAACTCGACCATCTCGGCGCGTTCCTGCACATGGCAGTCGACCACGCGAAGAAGATCGGTTTTAAAGGGCCATTCTACATCGAGCCAAAACCACGCGAGCCATCCACTCACCAGTATGATTCGGATTCAGCTGCTTGCCTGAACTTCCTGCGCGAATACGGCTTGATGGATCACTTCAAACTCAACATCGAGACTAACCACGCGACACTTGCGGGGCACACGATGGAGCACGAGCTGACTGTTTGTAATAATGCGAACATGCTCGGTAGCGTTGACGCCAACCGTGGTGACGAACTCATCGGATGGGATACGGATCAGTTCCCAACGGATATTTACCTAACCACACAAGTGATGCTCTGCATCCTTGAAATGGGCGGTCTCACCACCGGTGGACTTAACTTCGATGCCAAGCGTCGTCGCGAATCACACGAGCCGATCGATCTCATGCACGCGCACATTGGTGGCATGGATGCATTCGCTCGTGGACTCAAAGTCGCCGCAGCAATCCGCAGGGATGGTCGCATGAGTGACTTCGTCGAGGCACGCTACAGCACCTTTGATAAAGACATCGGCGCGAAAGTTGAAGCGGGTGAAGTCGGCTTCGAAGAGCTTGAGAAATATGCACTCTCCAATCCAGAGCCGATCGTAGCGAGTGGCCGTCAGGAGCGTATGGAGAACTTGTTGAACGAATTCATCTAAAAATTCGCTGAGCGAATATTTAGAGTGAATGCATGTTGTGCGTAGTGAGAGTGGTACTGAAGAGTACGGCTCTGATGTTATCACTTTCACTCCGCGCGCAGCACGGTCATTGTTGGAGGGAAACGCTCCGTCGTTTCCGCCTAAGCTAGAAAAAAACTACAGAAACACCGATATCAACGACACTTACGTGCGGCAATGACAGAGCATTGCCCTCCATTATTCAGCTAATCGGTTAAACAGCTTTAGTGCATTTAATCACTCAGCATTATCACCTCTCACTTTCACTCCGCGCATAGCGCGGCATCACTCTCACTGCGCACGAAGTGCGTTCACTATCACATGTACGCACTCGGTCTCGATTCTTCTACGCAAAGCTGTTCTGCACTAATTATTGACGTTGATAGCGGCACGATTGTCGCCGAAGCATCCGTCAACTTCGGCGAGCAGTTGCCTCAATATAACGCACCCTCTGGATTTATCCCCGGTGGCGAAAATGGCGAGGTGCACTCGGATCCGCGTATGTGGCTCGACGCGCTCGAGATGTTGCTCAAAGAGCTGCAGGGACAGTGCGATTTATCCGAGGTGCGTGCTATCTCTGGTGCTGGTCAGCAACACGGCTCCGTGTATCTGAACGAGCAGTGGTTCACCGCGATTGATACACTCGCCGAGAATCAGACACTCGCGGAGCAACTCGCGCCGAGTCTGTCGCGGGCGACGTCGCCCATTTGGATGGACAGCTCTACGGCTGAGGAATGTCACGAAATGACTGCTGCCGTTGGCGGCGAGGAGGTTGTTTGTGCCAAGTCCGGCTCGATTGCGATCGAGCGCTTCACCGGCCCGCAAATACGTCGCTTCTATAAAAATGATCCATCTGCGTATGAGCAGACGGCGCGTATTCATTTGGTCAGTTCGTTCCTCTGTAGTGTCTTGATTGGCGCCGACGCACCGATCGATACCGGCGACGGGGCAGGGATGAACCTAGTCAACATCGACACGTGGGATTGGGACTCAGAGTTGCTCGACGCCACTGCGCCCGATCTGCTTGCAAAGCTGCCTGCGGTTCAACCTGGCAGCACCATCGCTGGTAGCCTCTGCGCCTACTTTACCCAGAAATACGGTTTTGCTGCCGATGTACCAGTGACGATCTTCACCGGTGACAATCCCAGTAGCCTCGTCGGTATGGGCGCGAGTCGCCCTGGTAAGCTGGTCGTTTCGCTCGGCACCTCCGATACATTTTTCGCAGCCATGCCGAGCGTCGTCGCCGACCCAGCTGGCTGCGGCCATGTGTTTGGCAACCCCAGCGGTGGCTCGATGTCGCTGCAATGCTTCGTGAACGGCTCACTCGCCCGTGAAGCAGTGAAAGATAAATTCGACTACGACTGGGATCAGTTCACGCAAGCCTTTGGCAATACGCCAAGCGGCAATGATGGCAATTACATGCTGCCGTTCTTTCGCCCCGAAACCAGTCCACGGGTGGATCTCCCTGCGCCAATTCTAAAAGGTAGCGCAGCATTCGAAAAATGGGCCGACGCCGACGCATCGATACGTGCCTGCGTTGAAGGGCAGTTTCTCAACATGAAACAGCGCACGGACTGGATGCAGTTACAGCCTGAAGTCATTTACCTCACCGGTGGCGCATCGAAAAATGATGCGATTGCGCAAGTCATTGCCGATATTTTTCAAGCCAAGGTGCAGCGTCTCGTAGTCAGCGGTTCCGTTGGTCTGGGTGCAGCGATGCGCGCGGCTTCAAACAGTCTGGGCTGTGACCTCGGCACCCTCGAGCACCGTTTCTGCCAACCCGAGGAGGGCAGCACGATCACGCCGCAAGCAGGCAGCTCGGTCTATCGGGCAGCGGCAGTAGCGTTTGCGGCATTGCTCTAGCCGAGTGCCTTGGGTGCGCTCGGTTTGACTGCAGTTGAATTTGTTAAATTAAAGTCGCCAACCTTCTTGTGCTGGGCTTG
>JAFMHF010000119.1 GCA_017854655.1 Puniceicoccaceae bacterium
CACTTTTTCCTTGCACCAGAGCACTGAAAAGCCATTTTCCTGCCCTTCAGCGTTAGATCTCACCTTGCGAAAGGTCAGTTCCTCGACTTCCCGCTCATCAAATTTGCGGGTATAACGGCTAAAACGGCTCAGTTGCGGTTTTAGCAGTTTCGAACACTCGAAGCTCAATAGTCGTGCAAAGAAACATCAATACAATGACAGATATCACAGACACAATCGTAGACAAAGAAGCTATCATCAAAGAGTTCGCTCTTAAAGAAGGCGACACAGGTTCTTGCGAAGTGCAGGTTGCACTCCTCACAGCACGTGTAAAGCACCTCACAGAGCACCTTCGTGGTAACCACAAGGACTTTCACTCACGCCGTGGCCTGATCGCAATGACCGCTCGTCGTCGTAAGCTGCTTGATTACCTCAAGCGCCAAGACTTCAATCGCTACACCGCGATTATCACCAAGCTGCAGCTTCGTCGCTAGTCGAATCACTTTCCTTAAAATGCCGGACTCTACTCGTGAGAGTCCGGCATTTTTCATTTAGGAAAGGGAGCTTCCCCGAAGCCCTCCCCCTTAATCCGACTCATACTCTTAATCTCCCCGTAGTCCTTCGCGACACGTTGAGGATTAGGAGTAAGATCACGATTAAGATTAAGACCTTAACAATTTAGATTCGCTGAAACACTGTTTCGCGAGTCACACCAGAAGACCATGCCGATCATGGTCGGCGGCAATTAGGGTCAAACTCCCGACATGCCGTTGAATGCATAAAGCAAAACACAAAGAAACGTATGAAACAAAAACACAACGTAACCGTTGAAGGTCTCGGCATCGAGATCTCTACTGGCACTCTCGCTGGCCTCGCTAGCGGCGCCGTCACCATCAGCATGGGCGAGACCGAACTATTCGTTTCGGTCACAGCAGCCTCATCGCTTCGTCCTGGGCAGGATTTCTTCCCGCTCACCGTTGATTACCGCGAAAAGTTCACCGCAGCTGGTAAGTTCCCAGGTGGCTATTTCAAGCGCGAAGGCAAGCCTTCCGAAAAGGAAATCCTCACCTCCCGTCTTTGCGACCGTCCACTTCGTCCGCTCTTCCCGAAGGGCTTCATGAATGAAGTGCAGGTGATTGGTCTGCTCCTTGCGACTGACCTCACAAACGAGCCAGACATCCTCATGGTCAACGCCGCTTCTGCTGCGACTCTGATCTCTGACATCCCTTGGAACGGCCCAATCGGCTGTGTGCGTGTCGGTCAAATTGATGGCGAATTCGTCACCAACCCGACTCACGACGAAATGCTCGATTCCGACCTCGACCTCATCTACGTCGGTTCTGAAGACAAGATGTTGATGATCGAAGGGTCTGCTGAGTTCATCTCTGACGAGCGCTTCTACGAAGCCCTCGTCTACGGCCAAGCAGCCATCCAGCCAATCATCGTGGCTCAGAAAGAGCTCGCGAAGCTTTGCGGCAAAGCGAAGAAGGATTTCGCTCTGCTCGTAACTCCTCAAGCGATCGTCGACTTCTGCGAAGAACACGCCGCTGAAAAGGTCAAGGGTGCGCTTGGATTTGATAGCTACACCGAGCGCAAGCTCGCGATCGAAGTCATCGCCAAGGAAACTAAAACCGCGCTCGAAGCGAAGCTTGGTGCTGAAAATGTAAAGGGTGACGACGTCGCTCGCGCATTCGACGAAATCCAAGAAAAGCTCTACCGCCAAAACATCCTCGACACCGGTAAGCGTGTTGACGGTCGTGCCGGCGTTGACCTTCGCACCATTTCTTGCGAAACTGGTGTGCTACCACGCGTGCACGGTTCTGCCATCTTCAACCGTGGCGAAACACAAGCGCTCGTCATCACCACTCTCGGCACTAGCCGCGACACGCAGGACATCGACGGCCTCACTGGTGGTGCCAAAAGCAAATCCTTCATCCTGCACTACAACTTCCCTCCGTTCTCGGTTGGTGAAGCAGGTCGTTTCGGATTCACAGGACGCCGCGAAATCGGCCACGGTGCACTCGCAGAGCGCTCCCTCCTACCGATCCTTCCTCCAGAAGACGAGTTCCCTTACGCGATCCGCGTTGTCTCTGAAGTCATGAGCTCTAACGGCTCGACTTCAATGGCGTCGATCTGTGGTGGTTGCCTCTCTCTGATGGATGCAGGTGTGCCAATTACAGCACCTTGTGCTGGTATCTCTACTGGTCTGGTTACTGAAAAGGACGCGGATGGTAACATCACCAAGAGCGTTCTCCTCACTGACATCCTCGGCGCAGAAGATCACTTCGGCGACATGGACTTCAAGGTTGCTGGTACACCAGAAGGTATCACCGGCTTCCAGCTTGATCTTAAGATCACAGGTCTGCCATTCGACATCGCACTCGAAGCTATCAAGCAGAATCGCGATGCACGTATGAAGATCCTCGCTGTCATGTCCGAGCACATGCCTGAGTCTCGTAAGGATCTCCGTGAGCACGCGCCACGCATCCACACGATCAAGATTGCACCAGACAAAATTGGCGCACTCATCGGTCCTGGTGGCAAAAACATCCGCCGCATCACCGAAGTCTCTGGCGCACAAGTCGACATCAACGACGAAGGCCAAGTCCTGGTCTTTGCAACTGACAAAGAATCCATGGATCGCGCGATCATGGAAGTCGATGCCTGCACCGCAGAAATCGAAATCGGCAAGACTTACCGCGGTATCGTTCGCGGCGTGAAGGACTTCGGTGCTTTCGTCGAATGCCTACCTGGTAAAGAAGGCCTCGTGCACATCTCCGAGCTGGCTGACTTCCGCGTCAACAAGACCGAAGACATCTGCAAGCTTGGTGACGAAATGGTCGTCAAGTGCCTCGGCGTCGACAAGGGCAAGGTACGCCTCTCGCGCAAAGCCGCTCTTGAAGAAGCCAAGGAAGCTGCTGAAGAAGAAGCTCCAGCAGCTGACGAAGCACCAGTCGCTGACGAAGCGAGCGAAGAAACCACAGCAGCCGAGTAGTCGGACGCTGCAACACGTTTAACCCAACAGCGGTCACCGAAAGGTGGCCGCTTTTTTTTGGGCTCTTCGCCACTTTGCAAACATCACACGGATCGAATCTCCGCTAACGTGGGAGCCGGCATGAACTGCCGACGCAGCAAAGCGGAGGTGGTGGAAACTATTCAGGTTCGAGACTACCGTTTTGGTATTTGCAGGTCTTCCCTGCAAACCTAAGTAAGCCCAAAGACTACTCCGACAACAGTTGAACGATTGCCTCAGCGGCAGCAGTTGCAGAGGCAGGATTTTGACCTGTGACTAAACGTTGATCAACGACTACATTAGGCTTAAAGTTGTCTGCCGCTACGAAGATCGCTCCTTTAGACTGCATTTCAGACTCGAGCAAAAACGGCACAATTTCAGTCAGCTTAACCGCGGCTTCTTCGTCGTTGGTGAAGCCTGTCACGCGCTTGCCGTCTAGTAAGTGACGTCCGCCACTCAGTTTAACATTTAGTAAAGCTGTTGGACCATGACACACCGCACCAACAATCCCACCCTGCTGATAGATTTGTGCGACTCGCTCAACAACGCTACGCGATTGCGCAAAATCCCACATGGTCCCGTGTCCACCCGCGAGAAAGATCGCCTCGTAGTTGTCCGTATCGACTTCGTCTAGGGTCAACGTATTCGTCACCGATTCAACAACTGCCAGCGTGTCCCAAAATATCCGGTTCACTGGATCTTCCAAGTCAAAGCTTTTAGGATCCATCGGCGCAAACCCACCAAGCGGACTGGCGAAGTCGACTCGATAGCCCGCTTCGGTGAATACATGCCAGGGATGAGATACCTCGGACAAAAAGTAACCTGTCGGCGCTCCCGTATCACCCATTTCACCGTGGTTCGTCACCACGATCAAGATCTGCTTATCTTTAGTAGCCGCTGAAGCTGAAACGACC
>JAFMHF010000048.1 GCA_017854655.1 Puniceicoccaceae bacterium
CCTCTGCGGGTCTTTTTGAAAACACATCTATTGAAAAAATGGGACATACCCGAGTTCTCGGATAGCAGCGCACTGCGCCTCGGTATTATCATTCGAATCACGCCGGGCATTCCTTATCCCGTACAGAACGTCGCGCTCGGCGTAATGGGAATGCGCTTCAAGACCTACCTACTCGCATCTCTACCAGCACAGAGTCTCTACACGATCGGATTCATTGTCACCGGCGGCGCACTTTTTGAAGGCCGTGCCGGTCTGGCGATCACTGGTGTTTTGTTCCTCATCGTCATTATCCTCGTCACACGGATGTTGAACAATCGAAGCATCAGCCATGTTGGATAATCTTATTACTCCTGCCTCTGAACAGGTATTAAAAGTCACCGAACTGACGCGCCAGATCAAGGCACAGCTCGAGGGGCGCTTCACTCAGATTTGGGTGCAAGGCGAGGTCTCCAACCTTCGCCGACAAAGCTCGGGGCATGTCTACTTCTCACTCAAAGACGCTGGCAGTCAGCTTCCCTGCGTGCTCTTTGCCCGCGATGCCGCTCAACAAGGATTTCAACTGGAGGACGGTATGGAAGTGCTACTGTTCGGCAGCCTATCCGTCTATGCACCGCATGGCCGCTACCAGTTGATCGCCAAAATGACCATCCAAAGTGGTCAAGGGCGATTGCAAATGGAGTTTGAACGCCTAAAGCAAAAGCTCGCCGCTGAAGGCTTGTTTGAAAAAGAGCGTAAGCGCTCGCTGCCTGCGCTGCCAATGCGCATCGCCGTGGTAACGTCTCCGACAGGTGCTGCACTGCAAGACTTTCTGCGCATTCTACGTCGGCGTAATTACAAGGGCGAAGTCGTGATATTCCCAGCACGCGTGCAAGGCAAAGGAGCCGAAAAAGAAGTGGCCGCGATGCTCGAATATGCTGGAGCGAGTCAGGATTTTGACATCGTCGTCATCACTCGTGGCGGTGGCAGTATCGAAGACCTCTGGGCCTTTAACGAAGAAGTGCTGGCACGCGCGGTTGCGGCCTGCCCACTGCCGGTAATTTCAGCAGTGGGCCACGAAATTGACACCGTCCTAACTGACTACGCCGCCGACGAGCGTGCCGAAACGCCTTCCGCAGCAGCCGAGCTAATCTCATCACTGATGATCGAAGCCGAGCAACGCCTCGAGCAAGCCGAGAGCAACTTGCTCTATTGGATCGAGACTGGTATCGCCGAGCGTCGCCAAAGTCTGAGCGCGCTTCAGTCGAAAATGCATATTATCGCGCCCGAACGTCAGGTCGAAATGCTCGGCATGAAGCTCGACGACCTCGAGAATCACCTTAGTCAAGCCCTGCAAAATCGTCTACATCGCGAACGCACAAAGCTCGCCCAACATTCACAGAGCCTCGCCGAGCATCACCCTCGTATCAAGATCAGTTTAGCACACCAAGCACTCGAAAATTTCCAGCAGCGCTTTAATCGCGCGACACAAGTCGACACACTCAACAAAAACGAGCACCTCCTATATTTACACAAACGACTGGATAATAGCAGCTTAAACGCCACAATGCGGCGTGGTTTCGCCGTACTAAAAAGCACCGATGGCACGATTATCAGCAGCGCCCAGATCGGCCAAAACGAAGATCAGCTCACCGCTCAATTGAACGACGGTGCAATCACACTAAAAGTACTAAAATAAAATTAAGGCGCCCACACAGGTTCAGCAGTCAGCAGATAGTTGATTTTTCATTTAGTGAGGGTTAGGCTCTAGTCTCTTGATGTGGGGTCGAGCCATCGGCTTTCGCTCATAGGCATCTCGCCCGAGACGACCGAATATTTCCCAAACTCGTAAAAGAATCTTAAATAAAGAGCCGAAGACCCTTGAATCCTACTGAATTCAGTTTACCTCGCAAAATTCTGGCATACTTTACCAGTTACTTATGAGTGAAGAATCAGGGGAGCCAATACCGCCCAAACTAAAATTATCCAGCTCGAGAAATCAGCCGGAAAAACCGCAAAGTGCCCGATCAGCGAGCGCACCCTCCAGTGTCAACGCCAGTCTTTCCTCAAAAACAGACGCCTCTCCGCTAGAGACTCCCAGCACCGCGAGCAAGCCAGCGCCCGTACTCAAGGCGACCCCACCGCCAGCCGAGGTAATCCCACCGCCAGTCAAGGCGACACCGTCCCCAGTCAAGGCGACACCACCGCCAGTCAAGCTAACCCCACCTCCTCAGACGCAGCAACCCGCACCCCGCACTGGTGGCAGTGCCTCAGCAAAAATCAATGAATCCGCCACAGCAACTACCGAACCTGCGGAAAAAGAAAGTCCCTTGAGCAGCATTCTAATCGTTGTCGCCATACTATTTATACTTGCCGCAGCCGCAGGTGGCATCTGGTTCCTCCTTCGTAGCGATGAGCCTGAACAGCTTAAAAGCACTGAGATCGCTGCACCCGCAGCAGCCGCGTCCAACCCAGTCGAACGCGCAAAAGCCAGCATCGCAACAGTCCCCGATCGCAATCTCGATAAAGCACTCGGCTCTGAATCGGCTCCCGAGCCCAGCACCCAGGCGGCAGCAGAGCCGATCGAAGCAGAGCTCAGCGCAATAGAACCCAGCGTAGTCATCCCCATCAGCCTCAAAGAATCCGTCTCTAAGTATTTACAAAATATCCATATCGGCGGCATTCGAACCGGCGAGCGAGCCCGGATCATGCTCGATGGCGAAAACTACAACATCAACGACACTGTAGATGCCGCCTCTGGCCTAGTATTTATAGGCACACGCGACCAACGGCTGCTATTTAAAGACCGAAACGGAATAATATATGTTAAAAGCTTCTGATTGCACTCTGCTAAAAAATCATTTCTTATAGGCACAATTATGAAAGTGAAAGCAACAATCCTCTCCATCCTAACACTCACCGTAGTCTTCTTTTCCGGCTGCACGACACCAGTCGCAATCGATCCGATGACAGGTCAACAGCAGACTGCGAAATACCAATCCGGTTTCTTCTACGCGCCTATCGCAGCTGATGCGAACGCTGTTTTCTTGACCGCTATTCGCGCAATAGACGGCATGGGGCTCCTTCGCACTGGCGAACTTCACAAGAAGGACTACATCAAGATCTTCGCTCGTCAAGTCGGCGACAAAGAAGTGGTTGTGCGCATCCAGCAAATCGCAGCAGGCGAGTCTGAAATCCGCATTCGTGTTGGCACGCTAGGCGATCTGCCACAATCGCAGGTCATCTATGCAAAGATCCGCGACGCAATGTAGTCTCAACAACAAAACCTTTCCAAACCGCCTTTCCACTTGGATCGGCGGTTTTTTTATGTTTTTCTTTAACACCCTCGGAATCAACTTTTATACCTAAAACAAATATGAGCTCACCATTTACCATTATCGGAGTCGGCAGCCCCATCGTCGATGCCATCGCACACGTCCAAGACAATTTCATCGAGCAAATCGATGGCGACAAAGGCGGAATGGTGCTAGTCGATGCCCCTACGATCGAGATGCTGCTAAGCTCCCTCCCCGATACCCCAACAAAAGCGCCCGGCGGCTCTGGGGGTAACACTCTGTTCGCGCTCGCACGCATGGCGAACAACACCAGCTTCCTTGGCAAAATAGGCAACTGCTCAGAAGGCGAATTCTACCGCCAGCAATTCACGCAGCTTGGCGGCGATAGCTCACGCTTCAAAATCGGCGAGCAAGCCAACGGCCAATGCATCTCCTTGGTTACGCCCGACGGCGAACGCACCATGCGCACCAATCTCGGAGCAGCAATGACGCTCGCACCCGAAGAAATTTCAGCCGCCGACTTTGCTGGGTGCAATCATGCCCACATCGAAGGCTACCTACTCTTTAATGAAGCACTGATGATGCGTGTGCTCGAATCTGCCAACGCCGCAGGCTGCACCATTAGTCTCGATCTCGCCTCCTTTGAGGTAGTGCATGCGACCAGTGCCATTTTACCAGCCATCCTACGCGACTACGTCGATATCGTCTTTGCCAACGAGGAAGAGGCCGAAGCATTCACAGGAATCAAAGATGACTACCATGCCATGGCCACGAAGCTCGCCGAATATTGTGAGATCGTCGCCGTCAAAGTCGGGGCATACGGCTCCTACATTGCGCACGCCGGGACGATCACCAAAATCGAACCAATGCACGCCGCAAAAGTCATCGACACCACTGGCGCCGGTGATCTCTGGGCGGCAGGCTTTCTGCACGGCTGGTCACATCAACTCGACCACGCTCAATCTGCAAAGATAGGCTCCATCCTCGGCGCCGCCGTCGTGCAAGTCCAAGGCAGTGTGCTCCCTGCGCATGTTTGGGACGACGTCATGAGCGCGATCCAAGTATAACCCTCAAGTCTCAGCCTTCAGCCCTCAAGTCATGGACACCGATCAAATCTCCACACTCATCGAAGACATTGCCAAGCGCGCACGCGCCGCATCGCTCGAATTGGCCACGCTCTCCACTGAAGCGAAAAATGGTTTTCTTAAACTGCTCGCGCAAAAGCTAGTCGAGCAAACCGATAACATTCTCAGCGCGAATGCCCTCGATTTGGAAGCAGCCAAGGCCATGGAACTCTCCGGACCCATGTTGGAGCGCCTCAGCCTAACCGCCGAGCGGATCGCAGATATGGCTGCAGGTGTGAGTCAAGTCGCCGCCCTGCCCGACCCTGTCGGCGCAGAGATCGAGCGCCTCTCTCCACCCAAAGGCTTTGACCTGCGTAAGATCCGTGTGCCGATGGGCGTCATTGGCATCATTTATGAATCACGCCCAAATGTGACGGTGGACTGTGCCATTCTTTGCCTTAAATCAGGCAACGCCTCCATCCTTCGCGGCGGTAAGGAAGCGTATCATAGTAATATGAAACTCGCCGAAATAATTCGTGTAGCGCTCAAAGAAGCAGGCATCAATAAAGACGCCGTGCAAGTCATACCCACCACTGACCGATGGGCGCTCAACGTCTTGCTCAAGCAAGATGATACGATCCACTGCATCATTCCCCGTGGCGGCGAAAGCCTGATTCGCTTCACCGTCGAGAATAGCCGTATCCCAGTAATCAAGCACTACACTGGGGTCTGCTCGATCTACATCGATGCCGCAGCAGATGCGGACAAGTCCGAATCGATTTTAATCAACGCCAAATGCCAACGCCCCAGCGTCTGCAATGCGGCAGAGAATCTCATTGTGCATCAAGGCGCCACCGCACAACTTCCACAACTCGCCAAAGCACTACACGACAACGGCGTCGAGCTGCGTGTAGAGCCAAAGGCCAAAGCAATCCTCACAGGCACAGGACTGCCGCTCGTGGATGCCACGCCTGAAGATTTCGGCACCGAATATTCCGACCTAATCATCTCAATCGCAGTGGTTGCAGATACTAAAGCCGCCATCGAGCTGATCAATGCCAACGGATCAGGACATAGCGATGCAATCATTACCGAAGATGCCGAGGCCGCACGTCTCTTCCTTGCGGGAGTCGACGCATCCACCGTCTATCACAATGCTTCAACGCGCTTCACTGATGGCTTCGAATTCGGCCTCGGCGCGGAGATTGGCATTTCAACCGACCGCCTACATGCCCGAGGCCCCATGGGGCTCAACGAGCTGTGCACTTATAAGTACGTGATCCACGGACAAGGCGAAATCAGGTAAGCACGCTGAAACGAAATCGGATACGCACGGCCCGACAAGCGACCTCTACTGCTTTGGATCGATAAACGGGCTGCTCGGCTTCGACTCGTCTTCGGCCATTTTCTGTTCTGTTTTCAGACGCAGTTGGCCGCAGGCTGCATTAATATCGTGGCCCTTCTCGCGACGAATTGTCACCGATACACCGCCCTTGCGCAACACATCAACAAACGCATCCTGACGAGGCACGCTGGGGCGCTGCCACTCTAGTCCCTCAACCTTGTTGTAAGGGATGCAATTCACGTGTGCATGCAGATCACGCGCGATTTTAGTTAACGCCTTGGCCTGATCGAGGCTGTCATTGACGTCCTTGATCATAATAAACTCCAGCGTCAACATTCGCCCATGCTTCTGTTGAAAAGCTTTCACCGCCGGCAACAGCTCTTCCAACGGATACTTCTTGTTGATCGGCATGATCTGATCGCGCACTTCATTGGTCGCACCGTGCAGCGAAATCGCCAGTCGCACAGGCACACTTTCGTCTGCCAGCTTAAGAATCTGTGGCGCGAGACCTGAAGTCGAAACCGTGATGCGGCGGGCACCGAAATTGAGTCCCCAATCTGCATTTAAAATCTTAATCGTCTGTACCAATGTATCATAGTTCGCGAGCGGCTCACCCATACCCATGAACACAATGTTATCAAACGAGGCGATCTCTTCCTTGGCACGCTTGGTGTGTGCATCCTCACGACGGCAAATATGCATCAACTGCGACACCACCTCCGCCGCCATCAAATTACGCCGAAAGCCAGCGAGCCCCGAAGCGCAAAACTTACAGCCATACGCGCAGCCCACCTGAATCGATACACATACGGTCTTGCGTGAATTCTCCTGCCCCACTCCCGTCTGTGGCGCACGGATCAACACCGTCTCGATCAAGGACTTGTCTTCCAATTCCAGCAACAGCTTCTGGGTGACATCGTCCGAGCGCTTATCAATCAACGATGAGGTTGGATATAAAATATAGTGAGTATCCAGCCAAGCGCGAAAGGCTTTCGGCAAATTGCTCATCGCATCCCACTGGTCCACGCGCTTCTTGTAAAGCCACTCCATCACCTGTTTCGCACGAAAGCTCGGAAAGCCCGCCGCTTCGACGCTCACTTTGAGGCTTTCTAGAGTTTCGCCAAATAGGCTTGGTTTTTCCGGTGTAAATTTCACGAGGGCGACGTTGCACGGATTTCTAAGAATCTCCACCGAAATCTGACCACTAAGTGTTCGAGATTGCAAAAATCAAAAAGCTCAGCAAGTTAAGTGAACAGATGAGCACCTTATATCAAACGACCCGTCGGATCAAAGACATGGTCGCCAGCGAGCGTCCACAAGAGCGGTTGGCCAAGCACGGCGCCAAAGCACTCAGTGACAGTGAAATCCTCGCGATGATTTTACGCAGCGGGCCGCGCGGCATTGATGTCCTCACCATGTCCAGCGATCTACTCACCGCCGCAGGCTCTCTCACTCACCTACTGCGCTGGACGGCCGCCGACTTCCAAAAGATTAAGGGGATCGGCACCGTTAAATCGCTTCAGTTGATGGCAGTCATGGATTTCGCGCGCCGTATTTTACAAGAAGACGATTCGGTCGAAACAATCTTCGATACACCCGAAGTCGTGGCAAACCACTTTCGCACTCTGATCGCTGGCGCAGAAGTCGAGCATTTTTGGACACTCTGCCTCGACCGCAAAAATCGCTTAATTCAACGCGTCGAAGTCACCGTGGGAACGGCGTCCTCTTGTCTCGTGCACCCTAGAGAAGTATTCAAGCAAGCGATCCGAATCAGCGCATCGGCCATCCTCGTCGCTCACAACCACCCTAGCGGTGACCCCGCTCCTAGCCGTGCCGACATACAAGTGACTCGCCAACTACGCGAAGCCGCCAAAGTCATTGGCATCGATCTACTCGACCACATTATTCTCGGTCAAAAGAGCAAAGACCCGCAAGGCATCGGTCTGTATAGCTTCAACGAAGCAGGCTTAATCTAGCCAGAAATCTCGGGCTTTTGCACCGCCCAGAAACGGCAATCATCGGAAAAGGCCGCCACTTCCGGAGACTCGTGCGCTAGTTGCGAGCGCATCACAGTGGCCTCGACTCGAAAACCGACCCGTGCAAGTACCGCCTCCATTTCCTGCACAGAGGGCACGTGCATATAGTGATCACCATCAGCAGTTGCTTCCGTGCGATCACCATAATCATCCAAGTCAGCCGATTGATTGGCTTCTTGCCAGCGGCGCTGTTCTTCGATCCAGAAGCTGCGGTGCGGTGAGCGATCACGATCATGCGAGGTAAATACAAACCAAGCGCCTGGCCGAATAACTCGATAGATTTCACTCAGTGCCTGCTCGCGTTGAGCGGCCTGCGGGATCTGCATCAGCCCATTAAACCCAAAAATAGCACCATCAAAAGCGTTGTCATCAAATTCCAAATCCGTGGCATCGCAGACACGCAGCGGTAAATTGTATTCCAGTAAGGTAGATAGATGGCGCGCTCGCTTGATCATCTTACGTGAATAATCGGTCGCCATGATATTGGTGTAGCCCAACTCATGCAGCCCAAGGGCAATCCGCCCAGCCCCACATCCTAGCTCGAGCAAGGAATCACTGGGCTCAAAGACGCGAGTAAATATTTTTTCCTCTGATTGCCACAGCCCCAAACGCTGAGCTGCGTCTGCGTAGTGTTCTACCACAGATTCAGAATCAAAATATTTGAGCACAGTTTCGCGATCCATCCACAAAACAAACGACGCGCACGCCCAGTTTGGCAATTCTTATCTAGTGCACGACCCCCTATAAATACACAAAATTAGTGTTATCTACTTCTTGCCACCGGAACCGTTATCTCCAAGGTCTGACTTACTTTTACGACATGGTCGCTTTACTCAAAACGCTTATTCTACTGATCATCGCCACCGCATTGGCCATCACGGCGCTGCTGGTGCCAGCACAGATACGCTCCGTTGATCCGACAGTGGTCGAGCTCGCGGGCGCTAACAGTAGCTCAGTTGATGACAAGATTTGGGAGGAAATCAATGCCGCCTATATCGGCCCCGCACAACGATTCGCAGCAGCGACCGGCGGTCAAGACCCCGCCCAGCAGGCGCAGATTCAACTGCTCTTAGACAAAAATCCGAACTTTGCCAGCAGCGGCGGGCCTGACCGCGACTTTGAAGATTTACTCAAGCGCAGTGTCACTCAGCGTAAAAGTCGCGCCGTCATCCCCCAACTACTGCCTCGCAGCGAACGCGCCTCACTCACCGAATCACTCTCCACTTCGCGTAATCGCAACGTCACCGCACTTCTAAGCATTCGCGACATCGCTGGCCTATCACGCCTCCACCCTGCGAGTCACGCGGCTGGTGCTCCCTATGATGCAGGCGTGCTGACAATCGCACTTCTGATCGAGGCTGGCCATTTCCAACCCAGCCTCGCCCAACAAATTGGCAATCTGGCAACTTTAGCCGCAGGCTACAATCCAGAGGCCACGATCGCCTGCGAAGACCTAGTTATCGGTACCCTCTCGCTTGGTCGTCAGCTCGACTACATCTCATTAGTCAGTCTTGCAGAATTGACCGAAACACTCGGCGATTGGTCGCAAATGGCCGCTCTCTTTCGCGCACAGCCAGATCGAATTGCCGAAAACTACACCGCGTTGCGATTCTCAGAATCTCCCGATACCCTTTATCGCTACCTCGCCGAGCAAACCAAAACTGGCAATCAAGACCTAGACTTCGCATTACGCCATGGTCCAGGAGCCGTGAGCCATTTAATCCATACCGAGCAACCGCTGTACCAAGCCAGCTCAATACCCGGCACCGTCCTAAGCTTACTGGCACCCTTCCGTCCGCAGAGTTTCGTCGAGATTACGCTGCATAACAATACACTCGGACAAGCCCTCAAATTTGCTCTGCTCTTCCTCGCTGGTTTAGCGTTCGCCTTCGCCATGGGCAGTGCTTGGCGCAGCAGTTTGGGCAATACAAGCACGGTATCGCGCAGCAACCCGATGGTCATGGCACGCGATATACTTATTAGCTTCGTCGTCGTTCTGACCATCTGGACCTTCTTCGAACCCAATATCCTTAAATCTCAAGAATCTGTTTCAGACACTGGGCCACGCATCGAATTTGCCGTAGCCGACACACTTCAATCCATCAAATCACCCGTCAAAGCCATGCAAGAGATCAACCAAGTCACACTCCTCGTCCTCGCGCTGTTCTTTATTATACAGCTCGTGATCTACTCGTTCTGTCTAATCAAGATCAAAGAAGTCAGCAAACAATCACTCAGCTCAGACATGAAGCTGAAGCTACTCGACAACGAAGAGAACTTGTTCGACTTCGGGCTCTATGTCGGTCTCGGCGGCACCGTACTGTCCTTGATCCTAGTCGCAGTCGGCATCGTCGAAGCCAGCCTTATGGCTGCCTATGCGTCCACTTTGTTCGGCATCCTCTTCACAGCGATCCTGAAGGTGATGCACCTACGCCCCTACCGCCGTCAACTGATTCTTAGTGCTGGCGACGCTTAAACGCCATCCACTTAAACAACAAAAGCGAACTGTAACGGTATGAAGGTCGCTACTCCCTCACGTCGCTACCTGTGATTTCCTACATTTCAATTTTACGACTCCGCCTACTATGAACAAAACCTTGATGCTAGTCATTTGTGACTTCCTCCTCCTGAGTATGTTGGCGCTTGCACGCTTCGATCCACCCGAAGAGCGCCCGGATGTGACACTCGATGCCACTGCCGCCTCCGCGACAGCAGAGGCCGAACTGATTAGCCTGCTCGAAGAGTCCCTGCAGTCGGAACTCGAGTCCCGCTCAGGCCTAAGCGAAGATCTCACTGAAACACGACAAAACCTGGAAAAACAGGCGCTCAATCTCGCCGAGCGCGAAGCCGCACTCGCGGCCACTCAGAAAAGCTTACAAGAAAAAGCAGCTGAAGCCGCACAACTCACCGTCGCCAAAGCGAGCATCGAAGCCGATCAAGCCAAGCTGACTGAAGAAAAAGCCCAAGTTGAAGCGGATCGCCAAGCCCTGGCTCTAAAATTTGAATCCACTCGCGCCGAGCTCGAGAGCGCTCAGACTGAGCGCATCGAACTCACTCAGACTCTCGGCCAACTCAAACAAGAAACGTCCGTCTCTAAAGAGCGGCTCACACAAGCGGAGAAAGATCTAATCACCCGCGAAGTGGCCCTCGCTCAACGTGAAGCCGAGCTCAAAGCCGCTCAAGCCGAGACCAAAAAGCTCAATCAGGAGCGGGAGGCACTGAACAACCAACTCGCAGTCGCCAAGGCCGAGCGCAGCCTACTGGAGCAAAACCTAATTAGGGAGAAACAAGATAAAGTACAGGCACAGGCTCATGCGTCACGGCTCACTGAAAACGTATCCCAACTCGGGCAAGGCGTCTCCGAATTGGCCCAGAGCTCCGAAGAAATCATTCAAGAGATGGATGCGAGCCGGCCACGCACGATGAGCGAAATTTTCACACGCTTTCAAAACAACCGTGCCACGATTCACTTTACCTCTTCAGAGAAACCGCGTATTGGCAGTCCCACGACGCAACACTACGAAAGTAAAAGTATCCTAATTGCGGATACTGAAGGCACTTACCTCGTCACGCACACCGCAGACACACCTTTTGCCTTCTTCAAGAACCCTGACAGCCTCCTCAGCGTGCAACTGGAAGTCACACTCGCGGGCCGCACCTTCCCGATTAATCAAATCGCATTCCTCAGCGCCGACCCTCGACTGATCTACATCCCACTGCCGAAACGCACCGTCGAGGCTTCAGGCCTAGAAACCTTCGAACTAGCAATTCAACCAGAACGCTGGGAGGAAGCTGTCCTTGTTAAAAACGACGAGAGCAACTTTGGCCGCACGGGCTTTCGCCGTCTGACCAGCAGTGAGCGCTTCCTCAAGATGGAGCGCCCCGCCCTCGGCGAACTATTTGCCGATTTCGCATCCTCGCGCGGCGACCTAGCCTTCAGTAAAAACAGTCAATTCATCGGCGTATTAACCGACTCAAAGCACGCGGTAGTAATCGACGCGTTCCTCGCTAGCGCTTTTGGCAACTTAGGTGCCAACTTTAACAAAGAAGCAAGCGCCGCAACGATCCGACGCCTAAAAAACCGCGTCCGCAAGCTACCGAATGAGGTGCAGTAGTTGGTGGTTGAATGTAGTTTGCAGCTTCGCTCAATGAACAAAACGATCAAGAGTATAGTCGTCTTAGTACTCACGGCTATCATAACAGTTGGCGCTTTTTTCATGATTGGGCCGCAGATCATGATCATCGTACCGGTTTTTTTCGTGGCAGGAATTGTCTTTGCGTTCCGGCGCTCCTCTCTGTCATTGGTTTGCTTTGGCTACCTGTTCAGCTTTGGCCTGGTCTCAGCATACGTCGGTTCCTTAGAGATCACAGACTACGAGCGGACTTCTCCCTTTGTAGTTTCAATGGTCCTTGGCCTTGTAGGCGTCGGCCTGATTGCGGCTGGCCTGTGGCAGGCACTGCCCGGTCGGACAATCAAAAAAGCAAACAGAATGCCTGAACAAGGCAGTGGCGCCAACGATCCATCAAACCCTAGCCCTTTACACCGCTAGCCAGCACCGTTTGAAAATTCGGCGCTTCGGCTTCTTGAGCGACGACATTAACTTCGATCTGACGGAAGCCTGCTTCTTTTAAAAACTGATAGAGTTTGTTCTCTGAGAATCCGAGCCAAACGTCGGCATAGAGCTCGTGGGCTTTCTCGAACTGGTGCTCCAAGAGGTCGATAATGATTAGTTTACCCCCAGGCTTTAAAATACGGGAGGCTTCCTGTATCGCCTGCTGCGGATGCTGCGCATGGTGCAGTGCCTGACTGAGCAACGCTAAATCAAATGCCTCATCCTCAAGTGGAACGGCTTCGATGTCACCCAACTTGTAGCTTAAATTAGTAAATCCATTCTTCTTGGCCAGCTCACTGCCGAACTCGACCATCTTCGGAGAATTATCGACACACACAATTTTCTCGGCGCGACGTGCCAGTAATTGAGACAGTAGCCCCTCGCCTGCTCCCAAATCTACGACCTTAATTTTCGGCGTTAGATGCAGTAAGAAATGGCCAATCGCTTCCCAGCTGCGGCCTGGGCAATAGTTTTTGCCCAATCTCCCAGCTACCGAATTAAAATATTGCTCCGACTGCTGCTTACGCTTCTCCAAGATGCGCTTCAAGTTGGCAGTATCCTCGCCGATCTGCGTGGTGCCTTCCACCGCGGCACAGGCTGCCTGTAACAACGCAGCATCTTTTGCATCAAAGACACTTAATGCGTAAAATGTCTTTTTCCCCTCACGGCGATCGTGCACCAACTCGCCCTGCCGAAGAAGCCCGAGGTGCGAAGAGATGCGCGACTGCCCCATATCCAATACGTCTTGGAGTTCGGCGACTGATAGTTCCTCCTTTGCCAACAATGAGAGAATACGAACCCGCGTCGAGTCCGCCAATAGTTTCAATATTTCCCAAGAGTCCGCCATAGATGAGAACGTTCATACTATAGACATCGCCGTGATGGCGAGTTGATATTTTACCGCAGCCAACCAACTGTGCGAGATCCTTGGCTATGCTTGTGCTGCTTCAGCAAGCGCTTCTTTAACCTGAGCAGTAATTGCGCTCCAGTCCTTGTTGGCGATTTGCGCCTTGGTTGCCAGCCATGAGCCGCCAATTGCAAAGACTTCAGGAATCGAAAGGTACTCGTTCATATTGTCGAGCGAGACACCACCAGTTGGGCAGAATTTCACACTCAGATTCGCATACGGGGCCGCCATTGCTTTGAGCAGTTTTGGTCCACCAGCAGCTCCAGCAGGAAAAAACTTGAGGTGCTCACAGCCCAATTTAATCGCCGCTTGGATGTCGGAAGGCGTCATGATACCCGGAATAAACGGGATATCGTGCGACTTAAAATAGCCGATCGTCTCGGAATCAGTGCCCGGCGCGAGGCCGAACTTACTGCCTGAATCAATCGCGATTTTCGCCTGCTCCTGCGTGACAACCGTGCCCGCGCCAACGAGCATTTCAGGAAATGCATTCGCAATCGATTCGATCGCACCAGCCGCTGCTGCTGTGCGGAATGTGACTTCGATAATATTAAGACCGCCTTCAAGTAGTGCGTTGGCGAGTGGCTTAGCATCTGCAACATCGTCAATGACGATGACGGGTATGACGGGAAACTGGTCGAGTGCTAACATGATGAAATAAGTTTTTAGGGGTTCGGGTTGAACTGGGAACTGCGAATCTAACCAGCTTCGATTCTAGCGATCCACACGTGCACCGCCGCCAGCTTTGATCTTTTTCACTTCTTTAAGTGAAGCCATCGTGGTGTCCCCCGGTGTCGTCATGGCCAGTGCGCCGTGCACACATCCATAGTCGACTGCTTCCTGCGGATCGTTCTCGGTCAAGAACCCATAGATCAGGCCCGAAGCAAAACTATCGCCACCGCCGACTCGGTCGAGGATCTCAAGACCTGGAAATTTAATCGACTCAAAGAACTCGCCGTGGTGCCAAGCCATCGCAGCCCAGTCATTGACACTGGCAGTCTTCACTGCGCGCAGGGTTGTGGCAGTGGCCTTGAAGTTCGGAAATTCCTTAATCGCTGTGGAGATCATTTCCTTAAACGCCTCTACTGGGACCTGTGAAATGTTCTCATCAACCCCCTCAACTTCGAAGCCGAGACAGGCAGTGAAATCTTCTTCGTTGCCGATCATTACATCGACATATTTGGCAATCTCGCGGTTCACCTCTTGGCACTTTGCAAGGCCGCCAAAGTCTTTCCAAAGCGACGGACGATAGTTCAAATCGTAGCTGACGATGGTGCCGTGCTTTTTCGCGGATTTGACTGCTTCGAGCACAACATCCGGAGTGCTCTCACTCAAAGCGGCGTAGATCCCGCCAGTGTGGAACCATTGCACGCCGCGTTTACCGAAAATCTCTTCCCAATCGATATCGCCAACCTTGAGCTGACTCGCTGCGGTGTTGCCACGGTCTGGGCAACCCACGGCGCCGCGAATACCGAACCCGCGCTCGGTAAAGTTAAGGCCATTACGGACCGTGCGGCCGATGCCGTCGTAGTCCACCCATTTGATGAACTGCGTATCCACCCCACCCTGCAAGATGAAGTCTTCGACCAGACGGCCGACAGGATTGTCCGCGAAGGCAGTGACCACCGCGGTCTTTAGGCCGAAGCAGCGACGTAGTCCGCGAGCGACGTTATATTCGCCGCCCCCTTCCCATGCTGTAAATTGACGAGCGGTATGTGCACGGCCTTCGCCAGGGTCGAGACGCAGCATGACCTCTCCAAGCGAGATGCATGCGTATTCACAAGAGTCGGAAGATTTGATGTCGATCGCCATGAGCAGTGAGTCTTTCTGAGTGTTCTGTTCGTTTGAAAATTGAGTGCGCAAACAGGTTTGCTGCGTTCTGAGATGTAAATATTAGCGAAACCTAGCGATTATTATAATTGCATAATTTTGATAATTCTTGCATTAATGCGCAATTGATGCAAATAAAACATGTTTTGATGGTCCTTGGGAGCTATGACCAGTCTGCACACGAGGGTATTGCGCAATATGCTGGGCAGCACGGTTGGCACTTGAATGTCAGTATTCTCAAAGACTTTCAGCTACCCGAGCACTGGCAAGGCGACGGCATCATCACATCATTGAATAATAGCCGGACTTTAGAGGAGTTTGTGTTGCAGGCGAAAGTACCGACTGTGGATCTATCGATTTGGCGTGAGGACATCGACTTGCCTCGCGTGGCAGCGGACAACCCGGCACTGGGTCGAGCTGGCGCCGAGCACTTTTTAAGTATGGGACATCGCCATTGTGCGTGGTTTGCACTGGCCAGCAATCCGGTCAGCCGCGCACGCTATGTCGCGTACAGTCAACGCTTAGCGTTAGCAGGCATCATTTGTATACGCCTAGACACGACGCGCCCACAAGATGCGGCTTACATCACGAAGCGACTTAAGCAGCTACCAAAGCCCTGTGCTATCTATACCAAGAGTGACTATGATTCAGCTTGGCTGTCGAACTTATGTATGGATGCTGGATTACGCGTGCCTGAGGACATCGCAATTCTAGGCGCAGATGATAACAGATTAATTTGCGAAAACCAAGTAGTGCCACTCTCGAGCGTGCGCTACGACTTAAAAACGATTGGCTATGAGGGTGCCGCGATGCTTGATCGACAGATGAACGGCCAGACGCTCGACCAGCATCTAAAGTTGATTCCGCCGTGCGGTATAACCATTCGGCAAAGCACGGATGCGCTGGCAGTGACCGACCCGCTTATTCGCAAGCTATTGAAGTATCTAAAGACCCACTTCAAGCGCTCGATCGGCACCGTAGAACTGGCCGAAATGCTTGGAGTTAGTCGCCGCAATCTTGAGATGCGTTTTCGTGAGAGCATGCATAACAGCATCCGTGAGTATTTAATTGGTATCCGTATCGATGAAGCGAAACGGCTAATGAACTACACCGATGAGACGATCGAGACGATCGCGGCGTTAACCGGATTTTGCCACGCGCCTCATTTTAGTAATACATTTAAGAAACAGGAGGGCATCTCCCCGATACGCTATCGCAATCAATATGCGTCGCAACCCCTTGCGAGCGGTCTAGAACAGTAATCCCCTTTTGAAAGTATCGATTTTGCGGGCCGGCGCACGCGCTGAGTCGACATCGCGTACAAAACAGCCGTAAGGGAGTTCT
>JAFMHF010000049.1 GCA_017854655.1 Puniceicoccaceae bacterium
TTAAGTTGCGTGCCTGCTATTCTTCAATGCTAGCTAAGTCGCGCAGTGATTGGCCTTCGGCGATGACGTCTTCGATCACGGCACTGCCGTTAAAAATACGGACCTCAACCCAGCAGTCTTCGTTGCGGGTGGCTTCGCGGGCGAGTCGTTCGGCGCGGGGTGCTTTGGCTTCATCCATGTAGAAGCGAGTGAAGGGGATGTCGATGCCAAGCCCTTGATGCACGCGTGTGCGGTTGCCATCGGCCAGCTGTTCCCAGTTTACTGCCTGGCCGCGAGATTTGGTTTTGAGGTAATTCGTGGTTTGAGTGGGGCGCTCAGATGACCAATCGGTAAACTTGGCAAAGCCTTGTTCGTCGACGTTGAGTAGGGCGTAGCCGGTTGCCTTGTAGTCGATGGCATCGGTGACGGCCTCAGACATCGGCACAAAGTCGTCTTCAATACGCAGCCAAACGTAGCGGCCCTGAAATGGATCGACTGGGTCGATGGGCTCGGTTTTGAAGCGGAAGAGTTCACCTTCGCGCAGCACGGTTTCGTGTTGCTGAATCATTCGTAGTGGCACGGCCACTTGTGCGACGATCAGTAGCCCGAAGAGTAGCATTCGCCAGTTCATGATTGAGCCCCTCCCAGTGGATACTTTTTGCGAGTCACGATGAGATTGGTCGCGAGGAAGCAGCTACCCATGAGGATGAATGCGAGTCCGCGTGCGAGAAAGCCAAAGTCGCTATCGAAGAATCGCGTAATCAGCAGTAGGCCTAGAACGGCCATGCCGTAGTTGACCTGTCGGAGCTGAGTGCTGCGGCAGCCTCGTGCCAGATAAGCGAGGCCGAGTGCGAGCATGTAGGCGTTAAACAGCAGAGTGTTGATGAGTGCACCTCCGCTGCTTGCGGCGAAGAAAAAGCCCGCGCTCGCAAATAGGGGGAACGAGCAAAGGATGAGTTTGGGCAATGAATTACGCCGTAGCGTCTTGACGGCGGTGAGTGCCCATACGATTGCCAGTCCAAGTGTGAGGCCCGAGTCGCACCAAATGCCCCATTCCTGGTAGTTGCCGTAGTGGCGTGTGTTGCTCCAGCCGATGTCGTACCACACACCTTTCCGGGTAAAGATGTAGGCCAGCACCGTGATGCCCGCCAAGCCAACCGTTTGTAGTGGATTGCGCCAGCCTGATTCAGTTGGGAACAAGCGTAGGCCGAGGAGCCCCGACAGGCTCAAGAAGCATGCATAAGCGACGATCCACAGTCCCGGTACCGTGCGCTCCAGCACGATTCCTAGGGCAATCGACAGCATCAGCATCAATCCCCACAGCGAGAGCAGTCCCTCGTGGGCTTCGCGTCGGATGAGTCGAACGACATGAACAACCGCGGGAATCAGCAATAGCCAAAAGCCGAGCGCTTGACCGTATTCATCCTGTGCTGCGCCGCTCCAACTGCAGATCAGCGTGATATAAAACAAATACGCTCCTGTGGAGGGTAGCAGGAAGATGAGCGGTAGGATGAGCAGTGCCCAAATCAGCAGAAAGCCTGGGGTGTTGCTGGGTAGGTGATAAGTTTGTCCGATCAGCGCAATACAAGCGCCGACTGCCAAGCTATGGAAAATGCCCGCCGATTCACACAGCCCCGTGCCGCCACGGCGAATCGCTAATGCGCTAAGTGCCACGCCGATGGCGAGCGGGCAGAATGATAGCACGGCTCGCGCGGTTCTAGACAGATCGTCCCAGTTATGGGCAAATAGTAGGATGATGCCGCCGCCGATGAGTAGCGCTCCGAGCACCGCGCAGACAATAGCTGCCCAGTGCACGCGTGATTCAACTTGATTCGAATAATAGTCTTCGAGTGGTTGGCGGGATTCGGCCGAGAGGATGCCTTTATCTTCCAGAATGGGTAGCTCTTGCAGTAACCATTGTCGGTATTTTTCAGGAATTTTTTGCATAACAAAAGCAGCCTGTAGGACATTCCTGTATTACGTGATTTTTGCAATGCTTAATTCTTGGTTCAGTCGCCCTAGCCTGTTCGCCTTCATGCATTTGCATCCTTGTGTATATACTACGGGAAACGCACTTGCCAGCGGGCGCTAGTTTCACCATTTTCTACTTTTTTTCGCATTTCCGGTGTCCTCAGTGAGCCGAGATTTGCGCATAATTTCATTCAGTAACCGCATACATTAGATCTCATGATCTCAGCCATCCTTAAAAAGTTTTCTGGTCGTCACTATAAGAAGTTTCTTAAAAAGTGTCAGCCTATTACCGAACGTATCAACGCATTTGAAGTTGAATATCAAGCGCTTACGGAGCAGCAGCTGCGCGCCAAGACCGCCGAGTTTATGCAGCGCCATCAGGATGGTGAGTCGCTCGACGACTTGTTGCCGGAGGCGTTTGCGACAGTGAAGAACGCGGCCCGCCGTATGTGCGGTCAGGAGTTTGACGTGTGTGACCACATGTTGCCGTGGAACATGGTGCACTACGATGTACAGTTTATTGGCGGGATCGCGCTGCATGAGCGGCACATTGCTGAGATGGCGACGGGTGAAGGTAAGACACTCGTCTCAACCTGCCCGCTCTACTTGAACGCGCTTTCCGGCAACAACTGCCAGTTGGTCACCGTCAATGACTACCTCGCTCGGCGTGACTCCGAGTGGATGGGCCACCTGTTCCGCATGCTCGGTCTCACTGTGGGCTGTATTCAAAATAGCCAAGCGCCACAGATTCGTCGTGAGCAGTATGAATGTAATATCACGTACGGCACCGCTTCGGAGTTTGGCTTCGACTACTTGCGCGACAATGGCATGACCAGCCGCAAGGAGGACCAAGTGCAGCGCGACCACTTCTTCTGTATCATTGACGAAGTTGACTCGATCCTGGTCGATGAGGCGCGCACGCCGTTGATCATTTCCGGCCCGATGCAGGATGATAATCCGCTGCCATTCGGCGAAATTAAGCCGAGCATTAAGCAACTGGTCGCCAAGCAACAGGCGTATTGTAATAATTTGGTCGCTGAGGCGAAGTCCGCCCTTGAAGGCGAAGGCTCTGACGAAGATGCCAAGTATGCGGCAACCTCTAAGCTCTACCAAGTGAAGCTTGGCATGCCGAAGAATAAGCAGTTTCACCGTCTCAATGAGGTGCCGGCGATCCGCCGCGCAGTTGATAAGTTCGACCTCGAGATGAACAGTGATTTCAATAAGAAGGAGCGTTACGCGCTCAAGGAAGGGTTGTTCTACGTGATCGATGAGAAGCAGCAGCAGGCCGATCTGACCGAGAAGGGCCGCGTGCTGATGAGCCCGAATGATCCTGATGCGTTTATGCTACCGGACTTACCGACTCAGTTCATTGAGATCGATAAAGACGAAAAGCTCGCGGATGAGGCGAAGCAGGAGGCCAAGCAGGCCGCCGAAACTGGCTTCCAACAAACCAGCGAGCGCATCCACTGCATCAGTCAGTTGCTCCGCGCATTCAGTCTGTATGAGCGCGATAAAGAATACGTGGTGCAAGAAGGTAAGGTCAATATCGTCGACCAAAATACTGGGCGGGTGATGCCTGGCCGCCGTTGGTCCGATGGTCTGCACCAGGCGATTGAGTCGAAAGAGAACTGCACGATCGAGAAGGAGACTAAGACGTATGCGACGGTGACGATTCAGAACTACTTTCGCATGTATGAAAAGTTGTCTGGTATGACTGGTACCGCGGAAACTGAAGCCTCTGAGTTTCACGAAATTTACGGCCTCAACGTGATGGTGATCCCGACCAACCAGCCTTGTATCCGCATCGATAAGAACGACGTCATCTTCAAAACGCGCCGTGAGAAATTTGCTGCGGTAATTAAGGAGGTCGAAGCAGCGCACCAGAAAGGGCAGCCAGTTCTGGTTGGCACCGCATCGGTTGAAGCCTCTGAAGTACTGAGCCGCATGTTGAAGCGCTCAAATATCGGGCACAGCGTGTTGAATGCCAAGTTCCACGAGCAGGAAGCGGAGATCGTTGCGAATGCTGGACGTAAGGGCGGCGTGACGATCGCAACCAATATGGCGGGTCGTGGCACCGATATTAAACTTGCTGAAGGTGTACCAGAACTCGGCGGTCTTTATGTGGTGGGCACCGAGCGTCATGAATCGCGTCGTATCGACCGTCAGCTACGTGGCCGTTGCGCCCGTCAGGGAGATCCTGGCATGTCGAAATGCTTCGTCTCTTTGGAGGACGATCTGATGCGCCTATTCGCTAATGCCGGCCCGATCTCACGCATTCTGGAGAAGTCGATGAGCGAAGGTGAAGAGCTGGAGCACCCAGCACTTAACTGGTCGATCGAAAATGCACAGAAGAAGGTGGAGCAGCAGAATTTCTCCATGCGTAAGCGCCTGTTACAATTTGACGACGTACTCAACATGCAGCGCGAAGTCGTTTACGGTATCCGTAATGAAGCGATTCGATCGGACACGCCGCGCGACATCATTTATGAAATGATCGAAGAAGAGCTTGAAGTGCGCCTTGATGTACTCGCTGGCGATAGGGATGGTGATGCAGTCGATCAGTTCCTCGCATGGCTCAATGCTTACTTCCCAGTCGCATTGAAGGTCGAAGAACTTGTGGGCCAGGGGCCTGAAGCACAGCAAGTGCTTATTCTTGAGCGTATCCAACAAGCCTACAAGAAACGCGAAGAATTTGAGTCGGCCGAAGCACTGGTCGGCCTGGAGCGTTATATCGTGATTCGTTCGCTTGATCGCCGTTGGCAGGATCACCTCACGGAGATGGAAGAGCTTCGCCGCAGCGTGAATTTGCGTAGCTACGGTCAAAAAGATCCGCTCAGTGAATACAAGAGTGAGGCCTATGTATTTTTCGAAGAATTGATGACGAATGTCCGCACCGAGATTTGTAATGCGGTGTTCCGCACTGCAACCAATCAGGACGCTTTCCAGAATATGCTCGCCCGCATGTCGCAAACTGCGCAAGTCGCAGGCCCTGGCACAGGGCAGCCGCAACTCGGGGCACTCGCTGGAGCAGCTGCGCAAGCACAGCCTGCGCAAGCGCCCGCAGCGCGTAAGCCAGTGGAATTGCCGAAAGTCGCACCGATCCGCCGTGAGATGCCTAAGCTTGGGCGTAATGACACAGTCACTATCCGCAAGGGTGCGGAGACCAAGGAGCTGAAGTTTAAGAAGGCGGAAACAATGATTCTCAACGATGGTTGGGAGCTAGTGCAGAAGTAGGTCGCATCGCGTACGTTTTCCAATAAGCACAGGTCGTTTGGCCTGTGTTTTTTGTGTTCAGAGTGGCAGCCGCATCTACTTTCTATGGCCGAGGCTACTTACTTAAATAGTTCGTCCCAAATCTTGTCTTCCATCGATCGGCTGGGTGCGGGGGAGTCGCTTTTGGTCGGCGTTTGCGCCCACAGATAAGCCGCAAACGCTTGGTCCTCGGCCGAGAGCATTGCGACCGGCAGTTCGAGTTCTGCACCATCGGCTTGGCGGCGAATTTTCAATGAGCCTGCTGTGACTTCCAGAATCTGCGCAACGAGCTTGCGCTCATTCTTATCGAAAAATGTTTGAAGCGTCTCTTCTGCCCGAACTGCAAAAGAATTCTGAGCTGGTTGGTCTTTGGGTGCTTCCAGAGCGACTGGCGGTTGGCCGCTGGTGTCGGTGAGCTGCTGAATCGGTGCTTGCTCCGCAATGATTTCGGCGGCGATCGGTGCAGGCGGTTGCGATTCTTTGCCTAGTTTGTACCCAGCCACGAAGCAGAGCGCACAGGTAGCGAGTAGGAGAGGGATGGAAAGAAGACGGGTCATGAGGCGAACCTAAGGAATCGATGGTTAAAGTTGCTACGATGCTGATAACGATCAATTTGAAAACAATTTTAAGCGATGATTTTTATCAGTGTTGTCATCTTGGTCAGATTGGGGATTCTGCTGATTCAGGTATTGAGAAATTTTAAGGCGTTGACCGTATGATAAAGCTTGCAGAGGAAACCAATGAATCAAGCGCGGAGGAGTCTCCGGGCGTTGTGCGCTCGCAATGGTGGGGCCTGCTCGCGGGGGCTCTCACTGCGCTATCCTGGGTGTTGTCGATTCCGCCGTTTGAATTTGCGGAGGCCGCGTATATTGCATTTGTCCCACTGATTCTGTGGCTCTATACGCAGCCGAGTCGGCGGGTAACCGCAGCGGTGGCATTGGGCACGGCTTGGGTTGCATGGTTTGCGATTTTGGTCTGGCTGCGGCATGTGACGTGGTTCGGCACGGTGGCTCTCTCTGGTATCCTCGCGGCGATCTTCATGGCGTGGGTATTATTAGTGGGCTGGTTATTGCCTATAGTGGCGAATCGGTCGTTTCTGTGGCGGGTCGTAGCCTTTGCCGGACTGGCGGGTGCGTGGGTGCTATTCGAATGGTCGCGCACCTGGTTTCTTTGGGGCTTCCCGTGGGCACCGCTATCGCTGAGCCAATGGGAGCGGCCGGTGGTGCTGCAGATTGCGGCGTGGACCGGCGCTTATGGGGTCTCGTTCTTGCTGATCTATTTCAACTTTTGTATCGCGCAGACCTTGCGTAATCGGGTTGTCATTAAGGAGCGCAAGTTGTGGTCGGGTTGGTTCAGTCTGGATCTGTACGTGGCGATGGCGTTGCTGGGCTTGTGCATTTTTGTGTTTTTCAAATCGTTACCTCAGCGTGATACGAGTGTGTCATTGTTTACGGCGGCGGTGGTGCAGCCCTATATTGCGCCAGAGCTTAAGTGGGATGAGTCGCAGGAGCTGGTGAATTTGAACATTTTGGAGCGGCAGACACAGTTTGTCGCGAGTCTGGAGAGCGATGTGGTGCTGTGGCCAGAAGCGGCCACGCCATGGCCAGTGAAAGGTTACCCGCAGATGCAGGCACGAGTCGAAGCGCTGGTGGATGATATTGGAAAGCCAATCTTAATGGGAAATCTCGCAGTGGATCGTGAGGCGGATTCGTGGTATAATGGCGCGTTTCTAGTCGAGCCAGAGGTGGGGCTGTCGGAGATTTTTTATGTGAAGCGCGAGTTGGTGCCGTTTGGTGAGTTTGTACCCAAGCCGTTTGGCTTTATCTCAAAGGTCGTGCCAGTTGGGGGTAATTTTGTGCCAGGCAGTGATCCGAGCTTGATCGAACTTTCGGTTGGCGAAGAAACCGTGAAGATAGGCTGCTTAGTTTGCTATGAAGATGTGTTTCCTCGCTTGGCGAGAGAGAGCGCACGCGCAGGCGCGCAGGTGTTTTTTGTGGCGACTAATAACGCGTGGTATGGTGAAGAGGGCGGTGCGTCTCAACATGCGGCGCACTCAGTGCTGCGAGCGGTGGAAAATCGCCGCCCCGTAATGCGCTGCGGCAATGGTGGTTGGAGTGGCTGGATTGATTGCTACGGCACGGTGCGTGATGTCTTGTATGATGAGCATGGGAGCGTGTATTTCCGCGGAGGTGGAAACTACACAGTGCAGCACTTCGAAGAATGGATGCGGCAGCAGAGCTTTTACACGCGTCACGGCGATTGGTTTGCGGCGCTTTCCGGTGGGCTATTCGCCATTGCGTTGGTGATTGGGCGTGTGCTGCAGCGCAAGGCGTCGGCTTAAGTGCGGCGAATCCGTTACCAGCACTGCGCATGCTGTGGTTGAGGCACAAAAAAACCCCTCGGCTAAAAGGGGCCGAGAGGCTTAAACCTCTAACACTAAAATTAGATCGCTCTAGCGGCTGGCAGCTTGTTCGGCGAAAAACTCTTGTAAGACCTCCATCCGCTTTTGTTGGATGTGCTCTTGCTTCACTTCAGTTTTGCTGCGCTGCCGTTCATTTTCAGTCATGATGCGGCGCATTTTGTGAATGGCGATTGTTTGGATCTGGCGCACGCGTTCCCGAGTAATTTTGAAGGCTTCTCCAACTTCTTCAAGTGTGAGCGGATGGTCGCCGTCGAGGCCGAAGCGTAAACGGATGATCTCGCCCTCACGCTGATCAAGCAGTGCGATGACGGATTGGATGTCATTATGGATCGATTTTTGCTGAAGGTTTTCCAGTGGTGTCGTCTGGTTTTCATCTCCGATGAGTTCGCCAAAGCTGGTATCGCCATCTACGCCGACGGGTGCATCCAGCGAGGAGGGACGCACGCTGACCGACTTGAGGTGTGCCACTTTATTGACTGGCATGCCCATATCGTAGCCGATTTCTTCGTCGGAGGGTTCACGGTCGAGTTCGTCCGTCAGGCTTGCGGTAATGCGGCGCATTTTCGCGATTTTATCGACGAGGTGTACTGGTAGGCGAATGGTTTTGCTCTGATTGGCGAGTGCGCGCTTGATTGATTGTTTGATCCACCATGCGGCATAGGTGCTGAGCTTGCCGCCCTTGGAGGGGTCAAAACGTTCAACCGCTTTAATCAGACCGATATTGCCTTCGCTGATTAGGTCGAGCAGCGGTAGACCGAAATTATTATAGTCATGAGCAATTTTGACAACGAGGCGCAGGTTCGCGGAAATCATGCGGTCGCGGGCGGCTTTGTCGCCTTGCTGGATGCGAGCCGCCAACGCGACTTCATCCTTTGCGGTCAAGAGAGGAGTCTTGCCAATCTCCTGCATGTAAGTGCGCATGACATTGCGATCTTTGGAGGGCAATTCACGTACATCAGTAACGGCTTCAACTGTCTCGTTGTGGGCGCGAGGCACAGCCGAACATGTATCAGCTAAACGGTTACGGGGTTTCGATATTGCCAGTCTTTGTGCCATATTTCGCTAAGGTTAGATAGTTAATATTATGTGAATGTTATTTTAATAAAAACAACAGCTAGAGAACGCATTCTCTGTACACACAGATTTATCGGATAACCCCAACGACCCTTACAAAATAAATAACATTACTATAGTTTTTTAAACATTTCTTCGGCTAGTGACACGGCTTTGAGCATCCCTTTGGCTTTATTCACTGTTTCCATAAATTCATTTTCAGGGACCGAATCTGCCACGATCCCAGCGCCTGACTGAATGTAGATATGGCCATCCTTGATCACTGCGGTGCGAATGCCGATGCAGGAGTCGTGATTGCCCTCGTAGCCAAAATAGCCGAGTGCGCCGCCGTAAACACCGCGCTGGCTTTGTTCGAGCTCGGCAATAATTTGTAGCGCTCTGACTTTTGGAGCTCCGCTGAGTGTGCCTGCGGGGAATGTTGCGCGCATCAAGTCGTATGCGGTCTTATCTTTAGAGATCGTTCCGACCACTTGAGAAACAATGTGCATAACGTGTGAATAACGTTCGATTGTCATATAGTCTGGTACCTGTATCGAGCCGTATTCACACACGCGGCCGATGTCATTGCGGGCTAAATCGACGAGCATAAGGTGTTCGGCTCGCTCTTTTTCGTCAGCAAGGAGGTCTTGTTCTAGCGCTCGATCTTCCGCTTCGTCTGTTCCGCGGTGCCTTGTTCCTGCGATTGGGCGGATTTCAACCTTATTGTCAGTGAGGCGAACATGTACCTCAGGGGACGCCCCAACAACCGAGAAATCTGCATCTTCCATCAAAAACATGTAGGGAGATGGATTGACCGTGCGCAGGGCGCGGTAGAGATCAACTGGGCTGGGTTTGAATTCCTTTTTAAAGCGTTGCGATAGGACGGTTTGGATGACGTCCCCTGAGCGAATGTATTCTTTGACGGTGTCGACGGCGGCCTTAAATCGGTCTGCGGTGAAGTTGCCGGCTGGCACTGTAATTTCACCGGGCTCAGATAGTTCGCGATGCGTGAGCGGCTGAGGCTGGTCGAGTTGTTCACAGATATTCACAATTTCCGCGACGGCTCGATCGTAAGCCACAGTTTCGTCGCCTTCAATGTGGGCATTGACGCAAACGCGCAGCACTTGGCGCACGTGGTCGAAAATCACGACCGAATCGGTAATCAGATAATACAAAATGGGCACTTCCAGCGGATTCTCTGTTGGCTTCTGAATCGTGGGCTCCACATAGTGTACATACTCGTGCCCGACAAATCCAACAGCACCTCCAGTAAATGGCGGCATGCCTGGCAGGTGCACCGGTTGGTAGCGGGCCATTTCGGCTTCGATGATCTTGAGCGGATCTTCGGGGGTCTTGAGAGTTTCAACTTTTCCGCTTTTGTGTGTAATCGTGGCCTCGTCGGCAAAGACTCGGATCACCTTACGCGGGTTGCTGCCTAAAAAGGAGAAGCGGCTGACGCGTTCGCCGCCGACGATCGACTCAAATAGGAACGCTGGGCCGTTTTCTCGGATTTTTGAATAGGCCCCCAGCGGCGTTTCGCAGTCTGCGGTCAGGTCAAGATACACCGGCACGGTATTGCCTTGCTTGGCGAGAGCTTCGAATACGGATCTGGAAGGTTGGATATTCATGGTGAAGGACTTCAACGGAGGTCTGCCGGAGATGGTAAAGCAACGTTGAACTTTGATCGCGGAACGTCGAATAAATTTTACGATAGGTAGAAGCGACACTCTTGTCGCTTTGCTTCGGGCAGGTGCATCGGTAAAAGCGAAAAGAGTGTCGCTTCTGCGGAGATGTTTATTTCCCGTTCAGGCGCTCAAAGTGCGCTTCGGCGCTGGCGAGAGTCTGCTCAATGTCGTCGCCGACTACGCAAAAGTGCCCCATCTTTCGGCCTGGACGGGCTTCGCCCTTGTCGTAGAGGTGTAGTTTGACGTGTGGATCGCTGAGCAAGCCAGCCCAGTCGGGCTCGCCGTCTTTCCAGACATCGCCGAGTAGATTGATCATAACAGTAACACTGTGCAGCTCAGTCGAGCCGAAAGGCAAGTCGGTGACTGCGCGGATATGTTGCTCAAATTGTGAGGTCATACAGCCGTCGATCGTGTAATGCCCAGAGTTGTGCGGGCGCGGCGCCATCTCGTTAATAATCAGGTGTCCATCTTCGTGTAGAAAGAGCTCCACTGCGATCAGGCCGACGACGTCGAGCTTATCGGCAATTTCGCGAGCGAGGGCTTCGCCAGCGTCGCGGGTAGCGGGGGTGATGCGGGCCGGCACGATTGAGGCGTGCAGAATGTGATGCACATGCACATTTTCCGACATAGGAAAAGTGCTTTTGGTGCCGTCAGCCTTGCGGGCGCAGACCACTGAGAACTCGCCGATGTGGTGAATCCATTTTTCAACGACCACGCGTGGCGGGCGCTCGAGATAGTTCCAAAGATAGTCGGTGTCAGCCGCTTCATCAGCGTTGTTCAGCTTGATCTGGCCTTTGCCGTCGTAGCCGAAGGCAGCCGTTTTGATCACGCAAGGGAAGCCGATGGCAGCGATCGCAGTTTTTAAGCTTTCCGCCGAGTCCGCATATTCGAACGGCACGCAAGGCAGGCCATTTTCTTTGAGGAAATCTTTCTCGCGCTGGCGATGTTGGCAAATGTGCAGCGCTTCGCGACCTGGTAGCACCGGCTTAATGGCGCTGAGCATATCCAGCACCTCGGCTGGGATATTTTCAAATTCCAGGGTGATGACATCGACCCCTTCGGCAAATGCGCGCAGTGCGGCTTCGTCTGAGTAGGGCGCGTTGACCTCGTGGTCGGCCACCATACCTGCAGTGCAAGGGCCAGAGGGCTCAAAGATGTGAAAGCGGTAGCCGAGTGAACGGCCGGCGAGGATGAGCATGCGGCCGAGTTGGCCACCGCCGAGGATTCCAATGGTGCTGCCTGGTGTAATCATGCTGAAAGTTGGTCTCTGATGGTAATCGCGTGGAAATGACGGAGCACTTCCCTCCAGTGTTTAAGAATTGGAGGGAAATGCTCTGTCATTTCCACCCCATGAGTTAGGCCTCTGGGAGCTCAGTGGCGAGCACAGTGTTGGTCTGGTTTTCGCGGAAGGCTTTGAGGCGTTCGCGAACCTCCGCGTCGTGGAGCGAAAGAATAGATGCGGCAGAGAGCGCGGCATTTTTCGCGCCCGCAACGCCAATCGCGAGCGTCATCACTGGGATGCCTGCAGGCATTTGCACAATCGAAAGAAGCGAATCTTGACCACTGAGTGCCTTGGATTGCACCGGCACGCCGAGCACGGGGAGATGAGTCATCGCCGCGGTCATGCCAGGGAGGTGGGCTGCACCGCCAGCGCCAGCGATAATAATCTGGATCCCACGCGCCTCGGCGGTTTCGGCATACGAATACAGCAGTTGCGGCGTGCGGTGCGCGCTGACGATCTTGGTTTCGAAGGGTATCTCCAGCTGTTTGAGTAGGGCAGCAGCCTCACCCATAGTGGACCAGTCTGACTGACTGCCCATGATAATTCCGACGACGGCATTGTTCGCATTTGCTTGCATGTGGTCAAGAAAAGCGGATTTCGGCGAAGTATTCAACCACAGATCGAACCATTTCGTTTCTATATGAACTCGGCGACTAACGACGGTTCAACTGAGCCCATCGACCACGCTGTCTTCGAAGCGCGTGATCCTGGCCTTTACGAATTCTGTGATGTCGAGTGTGTCGTCTTCGGCCAGCGGCGTGAGATCCATCGCGAACCAAAGTTGATCAATAATATCGATGTTGTGCGAATTGAAGAACGTGGCGTTAGCCTTGCGGCGGCCCATCACCGCCTCGCCGTAGTTTTTCCCGCCAGCGATTTGCGAGTCGAAGCAGGCGTTGAGCTTTTCGGCGAGCTCGGTGTTGCCGCTCACGTCGAGCGCGATCTTGTCGTCATCGCACAACCAGTCGAGATCGCGCCACACTTCGCAGCCATAGACTTTTTTGGGGCGAGAGAAAGGTGGCACGCGGCGGACTGCTTCAAGCACTGCGAGACAAACGGCGATATGCGAACCATGCTTGTCGGCTGGATTGTGAGTGTAGAGTACGTCTGGCTGTGTTTGTAAAAGAATGGTTTCGAGGTGATCAACCAGTGCGCCGCGCTGCTCGGAATCTTTGATGGTCGAGCTGGCCAGCCCGAGTTGGTTGACGAAGCTGTATTCACCGATCTCGGCAGCATTGCGCTGCTCTTCGAGTCGCAGCGCCTTCATTTGATCGTCAGTGAAGTTCGCATATTTACCTGCACGTGAGCTGCCGCCACCATCAGTGCAAGTCACGCCACCGAACCAGAGGCCATCATCGCCATAGCAAGAGTTGATCCCGTGGAAGGCCATAAACTCGAGGTCGTCCTGATGCGCGCCGATTGCTAGATGCGAGCATCGTGCATACGCCTCGGGCGTCACTACGTCGTCAGGAATAAAGAGATCAGAAAAATTGTTGGCTGCAGCAGTCATCATGCGTCTAGGTTGTGGGCAAGTTTGGCTCAGAGGCAAAAGTATTGTCAGCAGCAACTCTGAGAAAGATCAGGCTGGGCCATGCCACGGAGTTTGTTGGGGCACTGCTTGCTGCGCGATCTTGAGATGTATGGAGCCGCATGTCTTCGGCCCGGCGATGTCGGCCGCAGCGCTGGAGGGGGATTGGCTGGAGTTTATTGGTTGTAAAATAGAAATTGACCTAATGCAGCTATTGGCGGAATTTTAATCAATGAGCGGGACGATTATTAACCTCGACGTTGGCTTCGTCGGTTCGGGGCTAAAGCTCACTAGGCGACGAATCAACCGAGCATTTTCACACTCAAAGCAATGTTTAATTGGCACAGCTATTTCACCTAAAGGAAGATTTGAGAGGTGATGATAGTTGAACTTAGTGGCTGGAGTGATTTCTCATAAAGAGCGGGACTTTGAGTGTATTGTCGGGCACTATTCAAGAATCACCGAGACGCTTAACTAAGCCTATTTATAGAATGTCAGAATCTACCCCCAAAATATTATTGAACGACGTCACGGTGGTGATCCCGGTTAAAAATGAGGCGACCAATCTGCCAGTCTGCCTCGGACGGCTGGATGGCTTTGGCGAAATTGTGGTGGTGGACTCAGGGAGTTCGGACACGACTTGCGCAATCGCGCGTGACGCTGGGGCAGAGGTGCTGGTCTTTGATTGGAATGGTCAGTTCCCGAAGAAGCGCAATTGGGTATTACAGACTTATAAATTCAGCACTAAGTGGGTGCTGTTTCTGGATGCGGATGAATTCGTATCAGAGGCATTTAAGTCGGAAGTAGCAAAAGTACTAACAGACCCCGAGTATGTCGGGTTTTGGCTGAATTATGAGCGCTGGTTTTTGGGAAAACAACTGCGGCACGGTGATGAGTTTAATAAGTTGGCGCTGTTCCGTGTTGGCGCGGGCGCATATGAGCGGATTGAAGAGAATCAATGGAGTGCGTTGGATATGGAGATTCATGAGCATCCTGTGCTGGAGGGCGCAATTGGCGAAATCCGCGCACCGATTGAGCATAATGAACATCGCGGCTTGCATCACTACATCGCCAAACACAATGAGTATGGGAGTTGGGAGGCTGAACGCTATTTGCAGCTGACTGGTCAGAGACCTGAGGCTGGTGACTTTAGAATGGAGGGAGAAAGCTTGGGGGCTGGCAGTCGACCTGGTGGGATCTCAGGTCTCAGCTCTCAGGTTTTAGCTCTCACCCCGCGTCAGCGGGCGAAGTATCGGCACATTTCCAAATGGTGGGCGGCTCCGGTGTATTTTATTCGTGGATACATTTTTAAGGGTGGCTTCCTCGATGGGGCGGCGGGCTTTCATTTTGCGCTGGGCAAAGCGATTTACTTTTACCAGATCCGTTTGAAAATCAAAGAGCAGTACTCTCTGTACAAGAGTAATGAATGAGGGCTTATCTCCGTGTTAGCTCCGCGAATGCCCCTCTCGTCTGATCAAGCTAAGGCGCCGCCGCTCTTTGAGGTGGACGGGGTCTGACGAAGCCGGCATGGGTGGTACTTTTTGGGTCATACCATGACCCGTTATTGGCGTATTGGTGATTATTTAAGCCAAGTCTTCCAGCTTTCGCGGTAGCTTTCCAGGTTGCGCCAATCGATGACGCGGGGTGCGTTGTGTTGAATTCGCTCTGCTGGAGTCTGCTGCTTGTGCAGTTTGTTGACCAGCGCGGTCATGCTCAACTTGCCCCAGTCGTAGTAGGGGTGGACGATCAGTGCACTCACGTAGCCTTGATCGATATACATAAAAGCAGAAGGGGATGATTGGATGGCGACGCACGGCAGTTCGCCCGGTTTCCAGGGCAGCGCGGGCATACCCAAAAGGGGCCAATCGCCGAGAAAGAGCCAACCTTTAATTAAATCGTTATGGTCGGCTTCTTGGGTGGCGCGAATGGTCTCGATCGCAGATTGATAGTCGGGCGCGCAGGAGACAACTGCTTCGATGCGTCGATAGCCGAGGGCGGCGCGTGCGCCGACGAGGCGGTCTTGCATGCCAAGGCTGGGGTGATTACTGACAAGTATCGCCACTCTACCTTTGCTCGGAAGTGCTGTGAGAAGGGCTTCGGCGGCGAGACGTCCAGCTGCCGCTTCATCGGCGATATACGCGGCGAGCGACTGAATTTCGGCGATTTGATTCTCGAAAAAGACGACTTCTTGTTCTTGCTCTAGAGCAAATTCAATCGACGAACGAATTACCTCGGGCTCTGCTGGGCTAATAATGAAGCCGTCGGCGTTTTCGATGAAGAGGCCGGCAAGCGAGGCGGACTGACTGCCGCCGTGCTCGACATTGGGCGTGAAGTCGAGTAGCTCGACGTCGATCGAGTACTGTTCGCTCAGGTCGCGTGCAGCATCTTGGGCGCCGAGGTGGGTGGCTTGGTAAATGGCATTGCCTTGGTCGCGACCAACCATACCGATACGATATTCGCCGAGAAGTTCACGGTTTTGTGCGTGTGCTCCAAGCGCACACAGAAGCAGCGCAGCGAGGATTAGGTAGTATGAAAAATGGCGGAGGCGAGACATGGTAAAGTACTGTGAACAACGATTAACTACAAAAGGCACAGAATACACAAAAGTTTTTTTACGGTTCGTCGATGGCTGTTGGGGTAGGTGCCAAAAAGCGGGGGTCGAATCCACGACGCCCACTTCAGTAGAAGCGACACTCTTGCCGTTTTGGTATCTGCGGGAAAGCGACAAGAGTGTCGTTTCTACATAGGCGCTTAGAACGCCATCTGCCAACCCAAAGTAAGCATGTAGTCGGTCTCTAGTTGGTAGCCATTGAGATCTTGCCAGAGTGGCAAACGTAGGTCGACAGCAATACGCTGGCCTTTTAAGATGCCACTTGGGACATATAGGTTGATGCCGAAGATCGCGTCTAGGCGTTCGCCGCCGGTGTTACTTTCGTAGGCGGTGGTGACCGATTTACCATTCGGCCCCATGGTGCCGACGTCGTCTTGGCTGCCCTTGAGCTTGCTGGTGTAGGTGTAGTTCAGGCCTGTGTTGAGGCCGATCCATTCGCTTAGGTTGGTGCCTACCCATGTCGTGGCGCCCCAGACGTCGCCGAGTCGATAGCCGTTGTCGTTCTCGCTTTCGAGGCGGATGACGGCATTGGCTTGTGCGCCGTAGGACCAATCCTCAAACTGTTGCACATAAGTCAGCGATGGGAGTAGGTCGTAGGTGCCGGAGCCGAGTTGCAT
>JAFMHF010000120.1 GCA_017854655.1 Puniceicoccaceae bacterium
TTTGGTTGTCTTCGTTGTTTTTATGAAGGCAAGGCAACATGCTGAATTACGAGAAGAATGGGCCTCTCCAGATCGTCCGGCAATTGTGACGATTGAAGCAAGGAAGCAGCAGTTTCTCGCCCTGCAAGAGGTAGAGGGGCTTGCTACGGACTTTGCATCCTTGCTTGAAGACACAGCCAAGTTAACTCATCGGTTAAAAAAAGGGGACTCACCAACAGTGGCTGCAGCGTTGAATAATCTCGGCATTATCTACGCAGCACGAGGAGAGTACGATAAGGCCATTTCAATGTTTGAACAGTCAAGGCGTTTAATCACAAAGTATCTCGGTGCAGAGCATGTTGATGCTGCAATCGTCGACAGCAACATTCGCACCGCGAACGCCAACAAACAGAAGTCAGTCCTCAGCAGCCGAATCTAAAAAATGAATCCTTATTTGTTGCCCCTCATTGCAATTCCAGCCCTCATTACGATATTCGCCTCTTTGCAGAAGCGAAAGTGGCTCCGACGTATCCTTCTGCTTGTTGCCGCAGTTGCGTTCTGGGCAATTCGGCTGCCGCCATGTTGAGTGGGCATACGCTCACCCATTCAACCCGCACGATGGAGGCCCGCGATTGGTCGCCCTCTGCCTTGGCTGGGCCTATGGCCTCGTTTTGGTTGTCGTGCCAGTATATTGGATATCGAGAGGCGCTCAATCAATCGTACGTAAAATGAAAACAAAACCAGAACAAACATGGACTTAATTACAATTATTATAGTGGCTTTAGGGATTGGATTGGCTCTAGTTTATACCCTAGTTGATGACGCCTTTGAAAAGCTAGTTGACTGGCTGTTTCGAGTGCTTGGCTTACGATCAGGGACGGGGCCGTTGGCTATAAAAGTTACAACGGAAAGTGATCGGATCGTGCTTGCTCTTGAGAATCAAGGAAAACACAAAATCATGCTTACGTGCGTAGAGGGATGTGATGGCAATATGAAACGGATATTCCCGATGCCCTACTTGAATGGAGATGATATCAATGACCCATCCATTGAGGAAATGGCCCGCAAGAAATTTTCCAAAATTTCGATTTCCCAAGGTCAATTCATATCCTTGATCCTAAACAAATCAGAATTGGTTTCCCTCGATTGTCAGACGCTTGCCATTCTTGATACAGAGGGTAAAACTTGGCCCGTGGATGGTTTCCATTTAAATAATATTATAACCTAACTCATACCCCATTTAGACCGCCTCGACTACCATCTGCGCTGGGGCAACTACTGCGCCGACATCCGCCTCAGATAGGAATCTGACGGTCAGAGTTGACTTTTAAATAAGACAACTTTACACGTGAATAGTTATTACTTTAACCACAACTTCACAAAAACGATGTTAAACTCTGCAAATCTCCGCTCCTGCATCGCGTTGATGCTAGTCATTACTTGTAGCAGCCCACTCCACGCGCAGTTGTTAAATGCTGAGTTTACTAGCGGTAACGGGTTCTCGGATGGAGCGACAATCAATGGTGTTCGAAACTGGGGGGCGCAAGATAGTTGGGTGGCCGCTGAAACAAGTGGTATAGGTTATGCGAGGTGCGGCGTCAGCTGGTCACGGGCACTTAACTTCACTCCCTTAGCCGCGTCATTGGAAGTCGAAGAGACCGTAGCGATTGAAGCGGTCTGGCGCGGTGAAAGCTTTCTGAATGCGCCTATATCAGCACCGGTCTTCGCTCTGGGGATTTCCGACAACATTCTCACTCCTGGTAACAATATTCCCGCTCTTAGAGTCGACGTCAGTTTAGCGGGTGATGATACGCTTCGTTTTGGTTCTGAATCGAATTATGTTTCGCTGAGTCTTGCCGATGCCTACAGCGGCACAAATACCAATACCAATTGGTTTTCGATTCGTATGGAGATCACCCGCACATTGGTCGCAAACGTTTTTTATATTAATTTGAAAGTTACGGATTTAGACGAAAATAAACAGATTGGAACGCTCGGCTACTTGGTTGAAGATAGCGGCACTTACCAGGCGGCTGGACTGCTTCCAGCGATGCGGACGCTGCAGGTCTTGGCGCCTGAAGGTGTGTCTGGTACATTATTTACAGCCAGTCATGTCGATCGATTTACAGTCGAAGAAGTCAACGTAAGTATTCCAGGCCCAGGGTTTGAGTGGGGCGCTTCTTCGGCTTTATCGGGTGATGCTACAGTCATTGAGAGTGATGCCTATACCGGTTCATTTGCTGCCAAACTAGGTGATGCGAGTGGCGATAGTGGCTGGGCAAGAACAATTACGGGACTTCTCCCCAAAACCGCTTACACGTTCCGTGCATATGTAAAGACAGTGGGTGGCAGCGCAAACATTGGAGTGAAAGATTATGGGAGTGCGGAGGTGAGCCAATCTTTCGACACAGCCTCCTATCAAGCGGTCGATGTTGCGTTTGCCACGGGTGAAGATATGTCGTCTGCTACCTGCTACATTTATAATGGCCCAGGCGGTGCGAGCTCGGTCTATGTGGATGATCTCAGTCTTGTGGCAACCGAGCCGAATCTCTTGCCGCTCGCACCTGCGACAGGAGATTATCAATTAATTTTCAATGATGAGTTCACCAGCGAGGGCGGTATCGACCTAACCAAGTGGAAGCCTGAAGTTGGTTTTAAACGGAACAATGAAGAACAGTATTATCGTGCAGAAAACCTTAGCCAAAGCGGTGGGCACTTGGTCATTACTGCCAAGCGTGAGCAGGTTCTCAATCCTAACTACGACCCCAACGCATCAGATTGGCGGCAGAGTCGGCAGTTTGCATTCTGGACCTCGGGTAGTATCAAGACCGAAGACTCGTTCAATTTTCTCTACGGTAAAATTGTGTGTCGTGCCAAGGTGACGAATTTGCCGGGAACCTGGCCGGCGATTTGGACGGTCGGGGGCGGTGAGTGGCCCGCCACCGGAGAAATTGATCTGATGGAAAATTTCGATGGTAGAATACTGGCTAATTTTGCCACGGCAGGCAGCGGCCGCTATAATGCTTTCTGGGACGGTTACTCGATCAATGTCAGCTCGTTACCAGCCTCTTGGGTGGACGAGTTCCATACATGGGAACTGGTCTGGGGGCCTGATTTGGCTACCATCTCAATGGATGGAGTGGTCTTGAATTCGTTCGACCCGGCAACCATCAATGCCGTGGATTCGCATGCCCACCCGGGAATCGCACCTTTCAGTACCTTCAGCCAATTGTTGTGGCTCAATCTGGCAATTGGCGGAAATGGCGGAGGCAATACTTCGAGCTTACCCGACGAAACGGTATATTTGGTCGACTACATCCGTGTGTATCAAAAACAGCATTCGGATTATAATGCGGCTGTCGAGCTACTGAATGATAATGATCTGCGAGTTGATTTTCAATCAATTGAAGGTCGCCGCTATTCGGTGATGGAAAGCACCGATCTCACGAATTGGTCTGAATTAGTCAACTTTCGTGGCGTGGGTCGAGCGATGAGTCACTTTGAAAAAAATGGCCAATCGGGAGAGAAGAAATTCTTCCGAGTCGAAGTTAATAATTCGCAATGGCTTGAACCAGAGACCCCGTGATTTGTTGATGACTGGGCGAATCTACGGGGAGCCGCGCGTATGGACGTGTTTGTTTTTTCGTGGCTTGGATGGATTCACACAGACTCAGAACCATCAGCGTCGGTGGCGATGCGTCTACATGGATTCACTGACTTCGCACTGGAGGGGACAGGGCGGTTGGTGATGAGGTATTTGCGACAGTGCTTCGCTTACTCCTGTGGCATTGCAAAGCGGTAGAACCCTTTGCCTTGCTGCAT
>JAFMHF010000121.1 GCA_017854655.1 Puniceicoccaceae bacterium
TCTAAATCTAGTTCGACCGAATCGCGCGTCGTGCCAGCGACATCGCTGACGATCAGGCGCTTCGAATCGAGCAGGCGATTACCGATCGAGGATTTGCCGACATTGGGACGGCCCATCAAAGAAATACGGATACGCTTCGGTTCGACTGGTGCATCCGCGTCGAACGCTGGCTTCTCGCCGAGCTTCACCTTGACCGCATCGAGAAGATCCGTGATACCACGACCATGCTCGGCGGAAACTGGCATCGCATCACCCAAGCCGAGGCTGATAAACTCGTACGCGTCGATCTCGTTATCCTCTAGGTCGGCCTTATTAGCCACTAGGATCACCTCTTTGCCATAACGGCGCAGCTTCTCGGCAACAATCTCATCCAGCGCGGTAATGCCTTGGCGAATATCGACGATAAACAAAATAACCGCTGAGGCCTGAATCGCAAAGCCCACCTGTTCTTCGGCAGCATCTGCGATCTTCTTTGGCGTCATTTTGAGCTCCATGCCCAGGCCACCGGTATCGAGCAGGACGAAGTCGTCGTTCACTTCAGCGGAGATCAAGTCACGCGTGACGCCGGGCATATCGTGCACAATTGACAAGCGACGCCCGCACAGCCTGTTAAACAGACGGCTTTTTCCGACATTGGGACGGCCAACAATGGCTACGGTTCTGGATGGATCGATCATTTAAAAAAGGAGTTAGAATTCAGAAGTTAGAATTCAGAAAAGTGGAACTATAATAAAACAAGCTGAGCTGTCTATGCTTGAAGCAAGATAGCACAAAGGGCGCGACGAAGGAACGCGAAGCGGGGGAATGCCTTAGTAATGAAGAACTTACAAGGACTATTTACGAACCTTATCGACGTAGCGCTCGATGCGATCAGTCGCCTCAATGATTCGCTCGTAGCTAGTGGAGAAACTCGCACGCGCAAACCCTGCACCACTTGGCCCAAAGGCGGTGCCCGGCACGATCGCCACTTCTTGTTCGGTCAACAAGCCTTGGCAGAAGTCCATCGAACTCATCCCAGTCGATTGGATCGAGGGGAATGCGTAGAATGAGCCCTTCGGCAAGTGGCAGGTGAGGCCCGCTTCGTTAAAACGACGAACGATCAGATCACGACGACGGTGGTATTGCGCCTTCATCTTTGCGACCGCGGGACCGCCGTTTTTCAATGCCTCAATCGCCGCTTCCTGGGAAAGGATCGGCGCACACAGCATACTGTATTGGTGCACCTTCATCATCGCCTCGATTAGTGGCGCGGGACCACAGGCGTAACCAATCCGGAAACCGGTCATAGCAAATGCCTTAGAAAATCCATGCAGAAAAATGGTGCGCTCCTGCATACCTGGCAGCGTCGCAATACTGGTGTGCTCGCCCTCGAAGGTCAGTTCCGAGTAAATCTCGTCACTGATCACCAATAGATCCTTTTCAATCGCGAACTTGGCGATCCGCTCGAGCTTGGCACGCTCCGTCACGCCGCCAGTCGGATTGGTCGGAAAGTTGAGCATCAACACCTTACAACCAGGCTCCCAAGCGGCTTCGACCGCATCCGGATTGATGCCGAACTGATCTTCCGCAGAAGTGCTAATCGCAATCGGCTGCGCATGCGCCAGCAAGATGCTAGGACTATACGAAACATAGCAAGGCTCGTGATAGAGCACCTTGTCGCCCGGATTGAGCACCGCACGCAGGGCAATATCCAAGGCCTCGGACACGCCGACGGCGACGAGGATTTCGTTGTCGGGATTGTAACTCAGCTCAAAATTATGCTCGACGTAAGTATTGATTTCACGGCGCAGACGGATGAGGCCGAGATTGTCAGTGTAGCTGGTCTTACCTTTTTCGAGAGCAAAGATCGCGGCCTCGCGAATATGCCAGGGCGTGACGAAATCAGGTTCACCGATACCCAGCGAGATGGCCTGCGGCATCGCCGCGACAATCGCAAAGAAATCGCGTATACCAGAACGAGGCAGACCCACGACGTGGTCCGCCACAAAGCGTTGGCTATCGTCTGCCATTATGCACTCACAGCGGGTTTATCGCTGTCCTCATTTGGAGATAAAAGTAAATGCCCCTGCTCCTTGTATGCACGTAACATAAAGTGCGTGGCAGTCGACAGCACGCCTTCGACACTCGCGAGACGCTCCGACACAAAAGTCGCCACTTCACGCAAGTCAGAGCCTGTTGCGATCACCAGCAAATCATACGAGCCGGACATCAAATAGCAGGACTCCACTGAATCAAAACGACTGATCCGCGTCGCGAGGCGATCAAACCCACCATCGCGCTCGGGACTGATCTTCACTTCGATGACCGCTCGCACGATGGTTTCTTGGGCGCGCTCGGGGTTGAACACGGGACGCCAACCGAGCAGAATCTGTTCGCCCTCAAGGCGCTTCAATTCTGCGGAAATGTCGCTTTCGGACAGGCCGAGCACCTGCGCCATTTGGGCAGTGTTAAGGTGTTCACCTTCAAGAAGTAGTTGCAAGACAGAGCTCATAAGCGCGGCAGTAAAAGTGCTAAAAGGACAAAAGGCAAAATACAAAAAGGACTATTTTTCCGCCTTTTAGGATGCGTCTGCGTACATCAAGTGCTTTTTTAACTCGATCTCACCCCAGCCAGCGGCACACGCAGTGGATCCATGCAGCGCTCTGACGCTCAGAAAAACTAAATGATCACATCCTTAACGTTCACCTGCGTGTACATGCAAATTGCCATGTGCTTTCAGCGTGGCCAGCAGCAAGTCTCCAGCTTTTATTTAAGTTGATAGTAGCTTGGCCGCAGGGAGCAAAGAGAACGATCTTTCGTTTTCTCGCGTTGCTTGATTAACTCCCATAGCTTCCTTGCATCATCATATAGCTCATCATGCAGCATAGTCATTAGCACGACTCGCCAAAAGTAAATGCCCCACTGGTAAGTGCCCCACTTAGTTGGCGCTTCTTTTGAATCCTTCTCTAACTTGGTGAGAATTGAAAGTAAGCGCGCTAGATCCTTCCTTATTTGTTTATTTGCTTGAAAATCACTCCTGGTCAATGTCATTGCCGCATCGAAAGTTACATTGTGAGGATCTGGCAGCTTTGTAGAAAGCGCCGGCGCTAAATTCGCAGTGACTTGAAAGATCTCCGCGATAGACTTTTCAGGGAAGTGCTGAATCGCATCCTTGAGTCGCTCAAAGTCAGACATCGCAGTCTGCCGTTCCGCCCGTGCGGCTATATCTTTCAAAAGTTTCATATTATTTCTTTAGTCTTGAGAGTCCGCGCGCCGTCGGCTGTAAACCAAGACGGCGAAAAGTAAGAGTGTAAGGTAGATCATGGCTTATTTTAATAACCGTCAGACTGGGATTGCAGGCATTACCATCGATCAAAGCGGCAGGATAATTAAAATAATCATTAAACCGTAATAACATCCCTTAAATTTACAAATTTACTTTACGTTATTTTAATCTATTACTGATAAATGACTAGTCGGTCAGCTTAAAGGCGGAACTAGGGCCTTAGCGGTTGCCCCCCCAAAAAAAAACCAGGACGGTACGATTTATCCAGCACCCGATCTGGTAGCTTGCACCGAAGCGTTACACTCCCCGCTAGATTCGCACAGGCGTTGCTATTTAACACTGACGACAGTTTACGGCTCCAAGGACACATCCCACCAAGACCCCGCACTGTGCCGTTAAATAAACATCGATTAATTAATTAGCTCAGATACCCAACGGAAGTATTGACGAAACGCTAAACATTCCCAATCTTCTGTTCATTGACGGAGGAAGTTCGCTTCCTTGAGCGACAGACCCGAGACGCACGAC
>JAFMHF010000050.1 GCA_017854655.1 Puniceicoccaceae bacterium
CCGCCGTGCGGGATGCGCAAACGACGCCTAAAACTCGATTTAATCAGAATCGAAAAGAACAACACACCATACAAAGTGAGCACAGGCGTATAAAAAACAAAGGAGCTAAGCATGCAGAGCGCAAAAGAAAGCACCCCGGCAAGACCGATCGACAAAAAGAACTTTGTCGGCGGCATGATTGCGCCCTTCGCATTCTTAAGCCTCACGCGATCGGGCTCGGCTCGCCAGTGTCGAATCGCGTACCACAGCACCAACAAACTCGGCATTAGAAACAGCACGCCGCCAAGCACGCCATACTCCGACAAGATCAACAGATAATCATTGTGCGGCGTCATCGGTAATTTTTCCAACGACCGCCTTCCACTTTGCTCAAACTCAACGGAGAAGCTACCGCCCCCAGCACCAGTGATCGGAGCATCCAACGTAATATCCAGCGCTTCCTGCCATAAGATCCGACGAACCCCCTCGCCTTCGCTGCCCATCGCCTGCACGGCACGCGTTTTGAATTGCGGCGACAAGACAGCCTGCGGCAACACTGCGATCGCCAACAGAAACACCCCCAGCAAACTACCCCACACGCGGCGCGATGGCTTTAAAAAACAGGCCCACGGCAGGACCAGCAAAACAATCAGCAGAATGACCAGCGGCCAAAATAGCTGCGTAAGGAAAATCGAAATCAAAAACATCACTCCGATATACAGACATAAGACTCGTAAAATCACCGGCAGACGAGGCACCAGACCTGCGATCAACAGTGCCGGCAACAGAATCAACAGAAAGGCCGCAAAGCTATTCGGGTCTGCAAACGAACCAGTCGCTTGCCCAAAAAACTCGGGACTCAGCGTCAACACATAATCAGCATATGCATTCGCGAGCTTCGACGGATTTTGAAAGAACTGATAGAAGCCAATGAAAATGGCGTATGCCGCAGGCGAGATTGCAATCGTAATCAACACCCACAGATGTGCCCGCGTGCGCACATTATTAACCAACACCCATAGAAAGATCACCGCCTCCAGCGCATAAATGAGCTCGTACCAGCCACGCCACGCAGTCGGGCTCAACCCAGTCACATTGATCCAAATCCACGCCACAAACGGCAGGAAAAACACCGGCACATAGCTCAAGCGCTTTGGTTGCTCCCGCTCGACCGCCAGCCAAAGCCCATGCAACACCATCAAACAAGCAAACAGCGGCAACAGCAGCACATGCGTATCCGGCCGAACCCCTCCAAGCAACAGCGCCGACAACGTAATAATTGCGCCGAGACAAAACGTGACCAACCAGTCGACAAAATTCCCCCAAGAGACGTGGCCAAAATAGGCAATCTTACCGGATTTATCGATCAGTGAGGGCATAGAATGAGAGGCAGTACTTCAGCAAGATTCGCAAATTAAACAAGTAGGCATTACACAGTCCGTGCGATTCAATAAACAATAAAAATGCCTGATCGACTAACTCGCAAGCCTAGCAGGCGGCACTCGCTCCACAGAATCATCTACTTTCGACGACAGTTTAGAGGCAATCTGTGTTCTTGAGTCTATCGTAGAAGCCGTTTTTATAACGTCACCTGCAAGCCCCTTATGAAAAAATTTATTCTACTGCTTGGCATCGCCATTCTCCTGATCGCCCTCGGCCTACGGGCATATTTCGCTTTTGTGCCGCCACCAGAGGCGACGCTACACCAAGCACTCGCCGAGATCATACCGAGCGAACTTTCTGGCTGGCAGATCAAAGACATGGACATGGCGGAGTCCCCCGAATCCAGCGTACGCATCGCTAACTTCCTCAACTTCGACGATGCCATCTTTCGTTTATTTGAAAAAGACGACACCTTCGTCGGCCTCTACATCGCCTACTGGTCTCCAGGTAAAACCTCCTACCGCTGGGCCGGCACCCACACACCAGACACCTGCTGGGTGCAAAACGGCTGGACCTGTATGCGGCGCGAATACAGTATCCCCTTCCAACACGAAGCAGCCGCATTTGAGCCAGCTGAATTCGGCATCTACGAAAAAAATGGCCTTTCCCAGAATGTCTATTTCTGGCATCTTGTCGGCGGAAGTGCTTTTGGCTACGAGCAACAAGGCGGCCATAATATTTTCGGCGCACTGATCGATATCAAACATCACGGCCTAGACCTGCGCCAAGAGCAGTTCTTCATTCGGCTTTCCAGCAACAAGACCATCGAAGAGCTCAACAGAATGCCTGAATTCAGCTCGATCCTCGATGGCTTATCGGCCATCGGCCTAGCAGCGAAGGCGGATTAAAGATCAATACACTCGCTAAAAAACTCGCGCAGGATTACCGAAGACTTTTTGACCGTCCTTGACTGACCGGATTACAACGGCTCCTGCGCCCACATACGCAAAATCGCCAACGGACTTACTCGGCACAATCCGCACCCCCGTCGCCAAAAATGCCCCGGTACCATAACGGGTATTTCCGGTTAAATCGCAATGCCCACTAATGGTGGCCCAATCGCCAATCACCGCATCGTGGCCCACACTACTGTGGCAACTAATCGCCACAAAGTCGCCGATCGAGATGTCCGCAGTCAAGGTCACTCGGGGGCATAGCACGACTCCATTCCCCAGCTCAATATTCTCACCGATAATCACGGATGGGTGCACCAGTGGAATGAAAGTCGCGGAGCGCGACAACAATGTCTGACAGACTTTTTTCTTAATCATCGGCGCTCCAATTGCACAAACAAAGACTTCATCTTCTGCAGGCTGATGCGCGGCGATAGAACCGATCACACCCACAGGGTAATTATATCCATCGAGGGCCGCCGCATCATCATCTATAAAACCAGCAAGCGTCCAAGCTTTGCCAGAATCCGGGTGACTTTTTGCCCATGCATAGACCTCACGCCCGAATCCACCTGCGCCTACGATAATCAATTTTTTCATATTCGTTTAAATCAAAAACCAAGCACCACTAGATAGAAAAGCCTCCATCAACTGGCAAAGTGATACCCGTCACCCAACGAGACTCTTGTGATAGTAAAAAAGAAGTCGCTGCAGCCACATCAGTGGGCTGCCCGGCTCCAAGTGGATACGCTTTTAAATGCGCCGCAAGTGCCTCGTCGGAAATACGCTCCGCAGTTGCATCTGCCATGTCCGTCTCAATCATCCCTGGAGCAATACAGTTTACACGTATCCCCTTCGGCGCCAGTTCCAGCGCAAGGCAGCGCGCAGATGCTTCCAGTCCAGCCTTACTCGCGGCATATGCCGCATAACCAACCGTTCCTCGAGCGGACGACACGGAAGAAATCCATACGATCGATGCGCCCGTTTTCAGTCTTTTCTTTTTCAATAACTCGCGAATCAGCAGCAGTGGCATCGTCGTATTTAAATTCAAACAAGCCTCGATATCCGCGTCTTTAAGGTAGCGCACCGGAACCACCGGAGCCACACCTGCGGCATAGACGACTCCGTCTAACTCGCCGACCGCCTCGGCCAACTGAGCACATCCAGTAGAATCACTCAAGTCCACCGACAACGAACTGCCTGCAAATTCTGCGGTCAATGCAGCTAACTTCCGCTGGTCACGCCCAGAAACAATCAGGTCAGCTCCTTCAACTTTCAACTGACGCGCAATCGCACCGCCGAGCGCACCGGTGGCCCCGACGACCAAAATCTGTTGATTGTTGAATTTATCGGCCCCACCCATACGAACAATTATGCACTGACTTGCGCATACAGCGCTTCCAGTGTCTCACAGTTTTTCAATACGTCTCCCTTTATGCGCACATCATATTCCGCATCGATCATCGCAATCACGGTTAAAAATGCCAGCGAATCCCAAGCCTCCAGCTCGCGATATTTGGTCGTTGCTGTCAGTGAACCGGGCTCGATGTCTTCGACCGCTTCTTCGAAATCTTCAATAAATTTTGCTAAACTCATGGGGTGTATTTAAAAGACTTATACCGACTCCGCTGCTGACTAACAAGTTTCTATTCACTCGGCGCACTTTCAATAATTTCACAGATTGGCAACTTAGCCATATCGAGAATGACACTCGCCCACGACAGACCCACGCCGAATCCAGACAACAACACGCGCTGCGTTTCGGCACCGCACAGCACATCCTGTAACTCCCCGCACAGCGCCGACGGAATCGATGCCGAGCTCTGGTTGCCATAGCGCTCGACCGTCCGCATCGGCACTTTGGCCAAATCAATTTTTAAGCGCTTCGCAATATTGCTAAGAATATATCGATTAGACTGATGGAAGACGAAATAATCCACCGCATCCAGATCCAACCCCGCATATTCGACTAAATCCCGCACTGCTTTGGGCTCCTCGGTGATGGAAAAATTGAAAATTCCCGCGCCGTTCATGAACAGATTTTCAGCCGAACGCACATTGCCCCCTTCATCCGTCACCTCCACCTGCGTCTCTGCTGAACTCGGCGTACGCTGACCGCCCGCTGGCACGATCAGGGCATCAAAGCCCTTGCCATCTGTTTCGAGGCTAAACCATGCAACACTCTCGCACTTACTGCGCTGAATCAATGTGGCACTGCCGCCATCGCCAAACAACGGCGCCACCGACCTGTCTCTTGGATTCACAATTCGACTGATGGTATCCCCAGCAAGCAGCAACACCCGCTCACAGCCGCCCACACTGACCATCATATGCGCCAACCACAGCCCATACACATACCCCGAACAGCCCAAATTCACATCCAACGCGGCACAACTCTTCGGCAAGTCCAAACGCCCATGCAACACCGCAGCATTACACGGCTGCGAATAATCCGGCGTTTGCGTCACAAAAATCACTGCGTCAATCGCCTCAGGCTCGAGACTCGTCGCGTTTAATAGTCGGCGGGCAGCAGCTTCGCATAGATCCGCCGCGGTCGTACCCGACTCGACGACGCGACGCCGATCCAGCCCAATGGTTTTCTTCAAGCGTGCGATTTGCTTCTCGTTGCCACCAAATAGATCGACCTCATCATCGATACATTTTTCCAGAGCCGGCACACAGGTAACGACCCCGCCGATTTGAATCTGCTTGAAACTGCTTTTTGCCATAATACTAACCATGCGCAGGATCGCACAAAGTGAAAGCCCATTTTACCGAGAATTCGCGGCGCGGATGTAATTGCGAAAGTTGCCATCTGCCGTGGTCGCTTGCGGCGGCCAGTAGGCACAGAAGCGCTCAAATTGGCCTGCGCACGCGCAGACGCACGGGTTCAGAATCTTCCAGAACGATTGACCACCTTCACCATGAGGCTCCTCAACCCGACTACCCTCGCTTCAGACGATCGGTCATTGATAGCTCAGCGCGCAGCTCCACTGCCACTGGAATCTTCCAATCCGCCATTCGCCCACGACAATGGCTCCGAATCAAGCGCTTCCAGGTACGCACGTCTTGGTTCGATGAGGATACGATCACACACGCAACCATATTTCCCGTGACTGCCGCGGGCTTAGCATACACCGAGCAAGCCTCAACACCTTCAATCTCAGCAATTACCTGCTCCACCTCTGCAGGGTGCACCTTCTGCCCACCGACATTGATTAACTGACTACGCCTGCCGATAATGCGTAGATACCCTCCTTCGGCTTCTTCCACTAGATCGCCGGTCCGATACCAACCATCCGCCTCAAGGGACGATTCGTCGGCATTTAAATAGCCCAAGATCCGCGAACTCGTCTTCAGCCACAACTCAGCATCTTGCACCCGCCATTCGACGCCTGAATCTTCAATCCGGAAATAGACACTGTCAGTGCTCTGACTCTTAATACGGATCGCTCCAGTTTCACTGGTGCCAAACTTCTGTTGAAAAACCGCATTTGGAAATGCTTTAACCAACCGCCTCAGCAGCTTGGTTGACATCGGCTCTGCTCCATACGCAATCACCTCCAAACTCGAACAATCGAATTTTTCTGTGACGTGCGCCAACAGCATGAGATTTAAAAACGTCGGCGACGCTGGGAGTATATTAACATCATACCGCTCAACCGCCGCTCCCACCGCAAGCGCGCTGCGTGCCTCAGGCACCACCAATGTCGAACCAGAAAATAAAGTGCGAAACGCAGAATCCAGCCCGCCAATGTGATCTGCCAACAGCAACTGCACCGTCCGATCCGCGCGCGGACGCACCTCAGAATAGCGATCCAATAGCGCATTCAAATCATGCAGCATCCCCTTTGGCTCACCGCTGGTGCCACTACTAAAAAGAATTAAGCCCGCATGCCCACGCGCCGATAGCTGATTGATTAATTTCGAAGCATTCGCCATCGTCGGCTGCGAGCAAAGGCCCTCCTCACTCAACAGAAACGTTGCGCCAGCAATACGCTGTTGCTCGACCTGCTCAGCGATTGGCATCTCTGAGGATAGCGGCAACGCCACTTGCTTCAGGCGTACGATTGCCAAAATCGCAGCCAGCGCGTGCATCGTGCCAGCCATCTGAATCGCAATTACCGCTGGCGCTTGGCCCACCGCAGGAGACAGCAGCGCCTCAATTCGATCCACTTCGGCGACAAAATCAGCATAGGTCCAAGTGCGCCCGTCCTCATAGCAAGCAACCTTGGCACCGAACTCGGCAAACTGCTGATCAATCCAGCTCACAACTTAAGTCACTCCACCTAAATAGAGCACTTGCCCAGTGATGAAGTCGCTCTCCGCCCTCAGGAAGAAATCGACCGCATTGATCACATCCGCCGTCTTGCCGTAGCGTGGGATCGCCTGCCGCGCAAGTAGCGCATCCATCTTTTCCGACGACACACCTTTGATCAAATCCGTCAACACTGGCGTCGGCCCCACCGCATTCACCGTAATGCGCAGCTCGGCTAACTCGCGCGCCATGATCCGCGTCAGGCTCTCCACCGCGGCTTTACTGGCCGCATAAACTGCCTCACCTTCCAAGTTCAGCGGATGTGCCACAGTCGTGAAATTCACGATCCGCGGCTGCGCGCTCTTGCGCATCAATTTGGCAAATTCACGACAAAACAAGAACGTGCCGACCACATTCGTCTGCAAAATAGCATTTACCGTGGAACCCGGCGTTAACAAACAATGGTTCATCGAAGCGATCCCGGCATTATTTAGCAGCGCATCGACGGCACCGACTTGTCGCTTCACAGCGCGCGCCATTTTAATCACGGCGGATTCATCACTCACATCTAATGCATAGTGCCGGTACTCAGCGTGCTCAATCGATGACTCGCCACGACTACAGCCGATGACTCCCCAGCCTTCAGCCAGATAATGCTCAGCCAACGATCGGCCAATCCCTTTGCGCGTGCCGGTAATAACGATGTGCTTCACGCTTCGATCCTCTCTAGCACTGCTTGCGCGAGTGTCTTAATAGTCAAAAACGGTGAATTACGCGCGCTCATGGCCTTCTCATCCGCAAGCGCAATTGCCGCACCGAATTGCTCAGACACGGCATCCTCCACATCCGCAAGAAGATTGACGAGACCCATGCTATCTAAGACTCCGTCGTTGCCATAGAGCGCAGATTCCGCGCTCGGTTGCTTCAATGTGACTAAATCAAAATCTTCGGCTAACAATCGCACCGATTCAATCACGAGAACTTCAACTTGTTTAGAGGTAGGCATAATGAGTTTTATCAATCTCTAACATCTAGATAGGAACAGTAAAATAAATAAGGTATTTCCTAGCTGATCGATCGTGGTACAAATTGAGCAATGCATCGTCAACTCGAGCAAGAAAGAAAAAAGTAGCGATTCGGGCGTTTTCGGTCACCCATCAAATACGCAACAAAGTAATTGCACCCAAGCGAAAGCTCTACTTACATATTGGTTAATTCGATCGTCAATGCTCTCTTGAGCACTGACGATCGATTCGAAATCTCCAACAATTAAAGCCACAAGAAAGGAAACACTTGGACTTAAAAGCTATTAAACAGGTCGTCGAACTGATGAAACGCTCGGAACTTTCCGAATTTGAAATTGAAGAGGAAGGCTTCAAGCTGCGCCTCTGCCGCAAGAATGGCGATACACAAATCGTGCACGCTGCTCCTCTAGCTGCGGCTCCAGCTCCAGCTGCAGCTCCAGTTGGAGCTCCAGCAGCAGCCGCAGCTCCAGTGGAAGAAAAAGGCATCTCGGTGGTCAAGTCGCCGATGGTCGGAACTTTCTATACTTCCTCTTCGCCTGAAAGCCCGGCCTTTGCCACAGTCGGCACCAAAGTCGGTGCAGACTCCATCGTCTGCATCATCGAGGCAATGAAGGTGATGAACGAAATTCAATCCGAAATCAGCGGCACAATCACTGAAGTGCTTATTGAAAACGGCGAAGCCGTCGAATATGGGCAACCACTCTTCAAAGTTAAAACGGCTTAATCCGTATGCTTAAAAAAGTCCTCATTGCCAATCGAGGTGAAATCGCACTTCGCATCGTTCGCGCTTGTAACGAACTCGGGATCAAGACGCTCGCCGTCTATTCCGAGGCCGACGAGCAATCTCTCCATGTGCAACTTGCCGATGAAGCAATCTGTATCGGCCCAGCAGCTGGTAACCTGAGTTATCTAAAGAGTGATCGTATTATCGCTGCAGCTGAAATCGCTGATGTCGATGGCATTCACCCGGGCTATGGCTTCCTCGCAGAAAATGCCGATTTCGCCGAGCAATGCGCCGAATGTAACATCAAGTTCATCGGCCCAGGCCCTGAAGCGATTATTAATTTTGGCGACAAGGCAAAGGCGCGCGACATGGCCATCAAAGCTAAGGTCCCCGTGATCCCAGGCAGTGATGGCACCGTCGACAATGAAAAAGACGCCCTCATCGTCGCGAAACAAATCGGCTTTCCTGTGATTATTAAAGCCGTCGCTGGTGGTGGCGGTAAAGGGATGCGTACCGCACACAATGCAGTCGCATTTGCTAAAGAATATAACAACGCCCGCAACGAAGCCGAGAAGGCTTTCGGCAATGGCGCCGTTTACCTCGAACGCTTTCTTGACGCGCCGCGTCACATCGAGATCCAACTGCTCGGCGATCAATTTGGTAACGTGATCCACCTCGGTGAACGCGATTGCTCGATTCAACGCCGCCACCAGAAGGTTATCGAAGAGGCCCCTTCTCCTTTTATCTCTGACGACATTCGTAAAAAAATGGGCCGCGACGCGGTCAAACTCGCCAAATCGGTCAACTACGAAGGCGCGGGCACTGTCGAGTTCCTAGTCGATGGCAAGGGCGAGTATTTCTTCATCGAAATGAACACGCGCATCCAAGTGGAACACGGCGTGACCGAAGAAGTCACTGGGGTCGATTTGGTTAAGGAGCAACTCCTCATCGCCAGTGGACAAAAACTCAGCTACGAGCAAAAGGACATTAAAATCACCAAGCACTGCATCGAGTGCCGTGTGTGCGCCGAAGATCCGGCACGCAACTTCGCTCCTTGCCCAGGTGAAATTGGCCTCTATTACGCCCCGGGTGGTCACGGCGTGCGCATCGACTCGCACTGCTACAGCGGCTACACCATCCCCCCTTACTATGACAGTATGATCGCCAAGGTCATGACCATCGCCAAAACCCGCGAACTTGCACTCGACCGCATGGACCGTGCACTCGGCGAATATTTGATTCATGGGATTAAAACGAATATTCCGTTCTCGCGGGCAATTATCCGCGATCCCATCTTCCGCGAAGGCAAAGCCACAACCAAGTTTATCGAAGAATTCATTGAGCGAGTGCCCAAGGATCTTTACACCTAATAGTAATAACAGTACATTGCACCAATCATGAGCAACAAATCTGAAAACAACCAAGAGTCCACAATCCCTACAGTGTCCGAAGGCTCGAACACACTAGGTGACATCCGCATCAATCACAGTGTGGTCGCGAGCATTGTTCGCTTGGCTGCACTCGAAGTCGTTGGCGTCGCAGCAGTTGGCGGTGGCTTCGTCGATGGAATCGCAGAGATCTTTTCCAAAAAAGGCGATGAGCGCGGTGTCCGCGTCGATGAAGACGAAGTCGGTGACTACCAAATTGAAATCCGTGTGATTCTGCGCTTCGGTGTCGAACTCGCAACAGTCGGCAATGAAATCCAGCAGCGTATCGCTGAGCAGGTCGAGAAAATGACCAGTAAGAATGTCGCGCGCGTCAATGTCATCATCGACGGCGTGCGCACCACCGAAGAAGAAGAAGAAGAAGCGAAAGACGACTGGGACGGCCAAGCACACGTTGACTAGGCACAGCGGAGGTCTCGTCCTCCATTTTCCCACTAAATAAACACAGATGAACTGGACTGAAACGATCGAGATGCTAAATCATCTCACCGAGCCCACCTATCTATATGCAGCCGGAGCGACTCTTGCCCTCGCGCTGCTTCTGATACTGCTCGTCCGACGTCAGCCCAATAAAATAGTCGCTTATCGAACCGAGAATGGCCGCGTCATGGTCTGTCGCTCCGCGATCGTCGAGCTCATCCGTACATCCTGCGAGCAGCTCGACGACGTCGCAAAGCCAATCGTCAAAATAAAGGTCAAAGGTAAGACCACCCATTTTAATGTCCGCATTCAGCTCAAGAGCGGTGCCCGCCTCAGAGACATCGAACAAACCTTACAGCTCCATCTGCGTCAAAATCTCACCGAAAACCTCGGCATTGAGAATTTGGGACAGATCAACATCGTCGCCTCAGGCTTCAAAAGCGGCCGCATCCAAGTCTCTAGCCCGATCACGAGTAAAGAACAGACCGCTGTCGCGGCACTGGAAGGCGACCCATCCGCTGAGCCAAATAGCACCACAGCACTCAAAGAAGCGCCCGAGAAAAAGCCGCTTTAGTGGCGAAAATGTCCACTTTGAGGCATTCTTCGATGAACTTGACGCCACATTTGCGGTCTAATTCGTTCATCTGATGAGGAATTTGACCCCCATAATGACCGTTGCCGCCGCTTTGACCGGCGCGATGATGCTGTTCGCAGCCTGCAGTCCGAAGTCCACGCTTGAGCTAGGCCTCGACGATCTATCGGTACGCTTCGTCGCAGCCAATCAAGCCGACACAATCGAACCGATGCTGAAGCTCTACTGCTTGAACGGATGCGACAGTCTCATTCTCTCTCGCCTAAAAGGTGCCCTCGACTACGAACTCGGCTTACCGATTCAGCAAATCCAGTTTGAAGCGCTCTCGGGCGCAGCAGAAGAAACGATCGAGTTTACTTACAACGGCGTCACTTACGGCCCCAGCCTCACGCCGCGCTACCGGATGCGGGTGTTATACGCTGTCGAAGACCATTTCAGCAGCCTCTTTACCGTTGGCCAAAATACCTCTGGGGATTGGCAGATCATCTGCGCGAAACCAAGGCCGCCAATCCGCTACTAAACAACACAGCAGCCGAAGCAGATCGCATCCTCGGAGTTGACAAGCGGAATAATTAGCAACACTTAGGGGCTTATGAAGATTATCGCATACTTAAAACCGACCTGCGGATGGAGCATGGGCGTCCGCGCGATCATGAAAAAGTACGGCCTCGAATACGAAGACCGTGACATTATCAATCATGCGGATCAATACGCTGAAATGGTCGAAAAGTCCGGCCAACCCCTTTCGCCTTGCGTTGAAATCGATGGGCATATGCTCGCCGATGTCAGTGGTGATGAGGTTGAAACCTACCTGCTCAAAGAAGGGCTCGCCACTGAAACCAGTGCCGAGGCAGACGTGCCGACCAACGCAGCCTGCACCGACGAAGAACATGAAGCGATGCGCTCGAAGACGATTCGTTTCTTCTAAGCGCCCAAGCACGAGAAATACTTAATTCCTTAAAGTCTTTCTCCATCACACGGATTCGGTCCGTTTTTTGCTACCGAATAAGCAGCTAATTGACTGCACATGAGCAAGTTCATGTGCTGAGAGTGTCATTTTCTCTAGACAGACTCTCATCAATTACTACTTTCTTTCTTCCTTTTGGCTTCGGCCCAAACGCGAACTCGTCGCTCAGGACGGCCGCACCGTATGATTACTACACTTTTAAAACCGATTATTTAATACAGATATGGAAAAGACACACATCCAGCCCAAGGCGCAGGGTCTCTACGACCCACAGAACGAACACGAAAACTGCGGAATCGGCCTGATCGTCGACATGAAAGGCCGCAAATCCCACGACATCGTCAAAGGTGCGCTGGAGATTTGTGTAAACCTCGACCACCGTGGTGGTTGCGGCTGTGACCCCATCACTGGTGACGGCGCAGGTATCTTTATTCAACTGCCACACAACTTCTTTAAGGCCGTGTGCCAGGCTGAGTGTGGCTTCGACGTGCCAGCAGAAGGCGACTACGGTGTCGGCTTCGTATTTCTCTCCCGCGACGACGAAGAGCGTCAGAGCGAAGAGACCATCATTGAAGAGATCGTTGCCGAAGAAGGCCTCGGCTTCATTGGCTGGCGCGATGTACCAGTGCGCAGCGAGATTCTTGGTAAAGCCTCCAAGGCCTGCGAGCCAGTCATGCGTCAATTTTTCGTCAGTAAAGGCGAAGTCGCGGCCGGCCTCGAACTAGAGCGCAAACTTTACATCGTGCGGCGCCTCGCGACTCACCGCATCCGTTACAGCGGCACAGACGAAGAAGCGCTGTTCTACATCAGCTCGCTTTCAAGCCGTACCATGACTTACAAGGGCATGCTCACCACAGAGCAGCTTGAGCAATATTTCCCCGACCTCTCCAACGAGGCGATGGACTCCGCACTCGCCCTGACACACTCGCGTTTCTCGACCAACACATTTCCAAGCTGGCCGCGCGCACAACCATTTCGCTACCTGTGCCACAATGGTGAGATCAACACAGTACGCGGCAATGAGAACTGGTTGCACGCCCGTCAAATGCAGCTCGCCAGCGAAGTATTTGGTAAGGACCTTAAGAAGCTGCTGCCAATCATCCGCGAAGACGGCTCCGACTCGCAGAAATTCGACAACTGCCTAGAGTTCCTCGTTCTGTCAGGCCGCAGTCTCGCGCATGCCATGATGATGATGATCCCAGAACCTTGGGAGCGTCACAAGAACATGCCCGACTATAAAAAGGACTTCTACGAGTTCCACGCCTGCATGATGGAGCCTTGGGATGGTCCGGCATCCATGGCGTTTTCCGACGGTATTCAAGTCGGTGCGACACTCGACCGTAATGGTCTGCGCCCCTCTCGCTACTACGTCACTGCGGACGACAAGGTCATCCTTGCATCCGAAGTGGGTGTGCTCGCTGGCATCGAGCCAAAGAATGTGGTCAAGAAGGGCCGTCTCGAGCCAGGTCGTATGTTTCTGATCGACATGGAAGCGGGCTGCATCATCGAAGACGGCAAAGTGAAGGAGGAAGTTTCCAAAACCGCACCGTATGGTCAATGGCTCAAAGAAAACCTCGTTAAATCCGAAGACTTGCCAGAGCCGGAATCGATTCCAGCCGACAACTTCGAAAACATCGAGACGCGCCAAAAAGCATTTGGCTACACCTTCGAAGACGCACGCTTCATCCTCGGCCCTAGCGCCGAAGCTGGCAAGCAGCCGCTCGGCTCGATGGGTAACGACGCGCCACTCGCCGTCCTCTCCGATCAGTCGCAGACGATGTATAACTACTTCAAGCAGTTGTTCGCACAGGTTACCAATCCACCGATTGACCCGATCCGCGAAGAACTGGTGACCGCGAGCGTCACTTTTATCGGCTCTGAAGGTGATCTCACACGCCCCGGCCCTGACAGCTGCCGGATGATCAAATTCGAGTCGCCGTTGATTGACGATAAGGAGCTCGCGCAACTGCGCAACATCAGCCTGTCCGGCTTCAAAGCGGCCAAGCTGCCAATTACATTTGAAGCCGAAGTTGGTGGCCTCGCAGAAGGCCACAACAGCATCTCAGAGCCATCCATCTCCGGCACCGGCCTCGAGGCCGCGCTCGAAAAACTCTTCGAAAATGCTGATGCAGCGGTCAACGACGGGGTCAACATCCTCGTCCTCTCCGACCGTAAGATCGGACCCAAGAAGGCCCCGATCCCTGCACTCCTCGCAGTTGCCGGCCTGCATCACCACTTGATCCGCCAAGGCACACGTACACGTGTCTCGATCGTGCTCGAATCCGGCGAGCCTCGCGAAGTACATCACTTTGCATTGCTACTCGGCTACGGCGCAGATGCGATCAACCCGTATCTCGCACTCGAGTCCGTCCGCTACATGATTGACCGTGGCGATCTCGACCTGACAGCTGAGAAGGCTGGTTACAACTTCCTGAAAGCGAATCTCAACGGCGTGATTAAGACCATGTCGAAAATGGGCATCTCCACGGTCGCTTCTTACCGCGGCGCGCAGATCTTCGAAGCGATCGGCCTCAACCGTAACGTCATCGATAAGTATTTCACCAAGACCGCATCGCGCATCGAAGGTATCGGACTCAACACTATCGCTAAAGAAGCTGGCATGCGCCACTCCAATGCATTCGGCACTCGCACCGACGAGAATGCCGCAGCCCTCGATCCAGGTGGCATCTACCAGTGGCGTGCCGGTGGCGAGCGTCACCTGTTCAGCCCGATGACGATCCACAAGCTCCAGCTCGCAACCAGCCAAGGCAACCAAGCCGTCTTCAAGGAATACTCCGATATCGTCAACAATCAGTCCAAAGAGATGTTCACACTACGTGGCCTCATGGACTTCAAGGTTGATCCATCCAAGTCGATTCCAATCGAAGAAGTCGAATCGGCTCGGGAAATCTTTAAGCGCTTCAAGACTGGCGCGATGTCGTACGGCTCGATTTCCTCAGAAGCGCACGAAGCTCTGGCGATTGCGATGAACCGCATCGGCGGCAAGTCCAACACTGGTGAAGGTGGCGAAGATCCAGATCGTTTCACTCCAGACGAAAACGGCGACAGTCGCCGTTCCGCAATCAAGCAAGTCGCTTCCGGTCGTTTCGGTGTGACCAGTAATTACCTGGTCAACTCCGACGAGATCCAAATTAAAATCGTTCAAGGCGCCAAGCCTGGTGAAGGCGGTGAACTCCCTGGTCACAAGGTCCTGCCACTGATCGCGAAGACACGCGGCACTACTCCAGGTGTGGGCTTGATCTCGCCTCCTCCGCACCACGACATCTACTCGATTGAGGATTTGGCGGAGCTGATCCACGACCTGAAGAATTCTAACGTCAAAGCGCGCGTCAACGTCAAGCTGGTCTCCGAAGTTGGAGTCGGCACGATTGCTGCCGGTGTCGCGAAGGCTAAGGCCGACGGCATTCTGGTCTCCGGCTACGACGGCGGCACGGGCGCATCGCCTCGTTCCTCGATTCAGCACGCTGGTGCTCCCTGGGAACTCGGCCTTGCCGAAACCAATCAGACCCTGCTGCTCAACGACCTGCGCTCACGCGTCCGTGTTGAAACAGACGGCCAACTCAAGACAGGTCGCGACGTCGCAATTGCCTGCTTGCTCGGCGCTGAAGAGTTCGGCTTCGCAACTGCCCCACTCGTCACCCTTGGTTGCTTGATGATGCGTGTTTGCCACAAGAACACCTGCCCAGTCGGTATCGCCACGCAAAACCTTGAGCTCCGTAAGAAGTTCAAAGGCGGCGCAGATGCAGTCGTCAACTTCATGACTTACATCGCTGAAGAGCTGCGCGAACTGATGGCAGAACTCGGCTTCCGCACTATCCCTGAGATGGTTGGCCGCGTCGACAAACTCGAAATGCGCAGCGCCATCGATCACTGGAAGGCAAAGGGCCTCGACTACAGCAAGATTCTTTACCGTCCTGATGTGGGGCCCGAAGTCGGCACTTACTGCACCCAAGACCAAGATCACCTGCTCGACCGCTCGCTCGACGTCACAGAGATCCTCGAAAAGGCACAGCCTGCGATTGAGCACGGCACGCCAGTCGAAATCGATCTGCCGATCATCAACACCAACCGTGTGGTTGGCACCATTACTGGCGCTGAGATCTCCCGCAAGCACGGCGCAGTTGGCCTTCCCGAAGACACCTTGAAGATCAACATCAAGGGCTCTGCAGGGCAAAGCCTCGGTGCATTCTGCCCACTGGGCATGACCTTCACCGTGACCGGTGATACCAATGACTATTTAGGCAAGGGTCTGTGTGGCGCGAAAATCGTCGTTCGTCCCGATCCAGAATCCCCATTCGTGGCGCACGAAAACATCATCACCGGTAACGTCTGCTTCTACGGCGCAACTAAGGGTCAAGCTTACATCGCAGGGATGGCCGGCGAACGCTTCTGCGTGCGTAACTCTGGCGTCGAAGCGGTGGTCGAAGGTCTCGGTGATCATGCGCT